>JAACEL010000063.1 GCA_011682535.1 Nitrospiraceae bacterium
CGCATTTGAAGAGGCATTCAGACACTCGAGTTTGGTGGATATCGAGGGCATCCAAGTCCACATTCCGTCCATCGATGACCTCATTCGCAACAAGAAGGCATCCGGAAGAGCAAAGGACTTGGCCGATGTGGAGGCTCTTGAGGGGTTGCGGGATCTCGATCCACTATATTGAGGCTTTGTGTTTCCGATGTGAGTTGGAGATCTTCGGCCGTTTGGGTAGTACGGTCAGGAGATCGTAGTACAGCGAGAGCACTTGGGGGCTAACCTGCCAACCCGAGGCTCATCAGGCGGTCGGCGTTGCGCCACATCACCTTCTCGAACGCCTCGCCCGAGATGTTTCCGTCGTTCCGCGCGGCCGTCAGCCAGTCGACGTGCTGCATGTCGTTGTCGACGGAGCAGAAATCGAGTCCCAACAGTAGGCGATCCTGGAATTCGTCGATAAACTCCCACGCGTGCGCCGGGTCGCGTTGCAGGGCGTTGAGCCCGCTCCCGGCCGACAGGTCGCCGTGCAGGCCTGGGCACTCGCGCATCAGGCGCGGCAGCACGCCGCCCGGCGTAACCGGTGCATCAGGGTAACCGTTCTTGCTTTCCACGGTCACGTTACCGCTGATCTCCGACCAGAATCCCGGACTGTGCCCGAACATCACCAACTCGGGGAAGCGCTTGAGCACGGATTCGAGTCGCGGCAGGCCGACCTCGTCGATCACGCCGTAGCTGTTTACGTCTTCGGTAATGGTGTGGAACGTGACGATCATGCCCACCTTCTCGGCCGCCTCGAGCATGCACAGCATCGGGTGGGCGTCCCACGGGATCCGAGCGGTCAGTTCGCCGATGCCCTTGCAGCCCAAATCGCGGTACTGGCCCAGATAGAACTCGAACTCCGCCGCTTCGATGGCGTCCGGATGTCGCGGCAGACGCGGATCCATTTCGCAGAACGGGATGAAGCGCCCCGGATACGCCTCGCAGATCGACAGTACTTCCCCGATGCTTTGCGTTTCCGCCGGACACTCGGCGCAGTTGAGCGGCAGGATGACGGCTTTGTCGACGCCAAGCCGTTCCATGACCGCGATCTGGTCTTCCGCTGACATGAACGTCGTTGAGCCGGGGTGTGGTTTGATCCGTGGATCGGCATACACATGCGCGTGTACGTCAATGACCATCGAGCGTTCCTCCGAGTACAGGGTGTTAGGGAGCCACCAAGAGCGAGGCCGTGTTCGACCTGACGGTTTCATTCGCGTCGCTTACTTCGCACCAGTAGATGCCTGAGTGAGCCGGGACTGGTTCCGCGATCTTGAGCGTGGTCCCGGTACCCACGCAGGCGGGTTCCGAGCCGTTGTCGAACATCCAACGATAAATCAACGGCGGCAAGCCGCCTGATGCGGCGGCGGTCAACTCGTGCGGGCCGTCCGCCGCCTTGCGTTCGGCGCTTTGTGGGTGGGCCGTCAGGCTCAGGTGTTCGGCGACGAGCAGGCCCGCCGTGTTCGAGCGGATGCGTTCTACCGCGTCGGCTGCCTCGCACCAATACGTGCCGGAGTGGGAGGGCGCCGGCGCCTCGACGACGAACGAGGGGCCTTCGCCCACGGTCTTCGGCCCGGAGCCGTCGTCGAACATCCAGCGAAAGGCGGGTGCGTCCATGCCGCCCGACACGGCCACCGTCATCCTGACAGGGCCATCGTCCGCATACCGCAATCCACCTTCGGGCTGGTTCGTAAACTGAAGGGGAGCGGCAAACCGGACGGTGGCCTTCTCGGATACCGCCGTACCGATGCGGTCGGAGGCTTCGCACCAATACTCGCCCGAACGCTCCACCGTGGGCGCTTCGATGGTGTACGTGTTTCCTTCTCCCACGATGGCCGCATCACCTTCGCCTGCGAACATCCAGCGGTAGCGCACGTCGCCCACGCCCCCTTCAGTCGCCACGCGCATTGTGTAGCCGCCGCCCGTGGTGTAGCGCTTCGCGCCCGACGGCTGAACCGTGAACGCCAGCGGCGAGGACGCCGCCTCTGCCTTGATCCACACGTCGTCGAAATGCAACACAAACCCGGGCGAGTTCGACGAACTCGACGCGGCTATCTTCACCGTGGCTTCGCCGGCGAAGCCATCCCGGCTCACGAGGACACGCCACCGGACGCCGCTCCAGTAATACGCCGTCAGCTTAGTGCCTTTGCGGGTGACGCACAGCTTGCCGGCGTCCGGGACATTTTGCTCGTAGGCGTACACCTGTGCTTCTCCGCCCAGCGTGCCCGCGAAGATGATCTCGTTCGCGGAGGCCTCGTAACGGTGGTAGTAGAGGCAGACATAGCTCGAAGGCCCGCGTACATACAGTTGCGCGCGGGCGTTTCCGCCACCCGAATACGCAAGCAGTTCATAGCTCACGCGGATATCGAAATCGCCCACGAGTCCGGCGTTCAGCGCCACGTTGCCCTTGGCCGGTTTGCCGCCGGAAGCCACCATGCGCAGCACGCCGTATTCCTCGTTCATCTCCATGGCAACCGGTTCGGACGGGGTCCACAGCGACGTGTCCATGGCCGCGTCGTCGAAGTCATCACGCAGCACGACCTCGGCCGGGGCCGTCGCGCTCCACCAGATCAACGCAGTAGATATCAAGGCTATCTTGCAGCAGTACGCACGCATGTCGTCCTCACTCAAACGCCGGGGTGGCATCGAAGCCAACTCGGCGAGCGGCATTATACCATTGAGCGCCCTACGGGGGCAGGGAGTTGAAGACGACGCGCTTCATGCTCTCTATTAGAAGGATTCCTCACAAGAATCTGCGCACGAAAGAAGAACAGACTGATCGTTCCGGCGTCTTGACGACATTGAACAAAGTTGGAGTGGTGCAGTAGTATCACTGTCATCATGCCGCCGCGCGCGCCGCCGCGCTGCACCGTGAGGGGACCAGACTACCGTGAAATGGTCACTGCCCGCGCTCGCCATCAATCGTCCGGTTACGACGGTTATGATGTTGCTTACCGTGCTGGCGCTGGGCGCGGTAGCCTATACCCGTATCCCCCTCGAATTCATGCCCAACATTGACTACCCCTTCGTCATGTGCTGGATTTCCCTGCCGGCTTCGACTCCCGCTCAGGTTGAAAAGGACATCGCCATTCCTGCAGAAGGCGAGTTTCTCACCATCCCGCGCATCGAGCGCATCCAAAGCTGGTCGCGCGACGACGGCTGCTTCATCTTCATGCAGTTCGAGTGGGAGACCGACATGTCCGAGGCCACCGCCGAGGTACGTGACCGTATCGAACGGCTAAAACTGCGTCTGCCTGACGAGGTCGAACGGCTCTATCTGCGCCGATCGAGTCCCGACGACTGGGCCGTGATGTGGATGGGCCTGTTTCGCGGCGACGATCCCGACGAGGCCGGCTGGTTGGCCCGCACCGTCCTGCAACCCAAGCTCGAGCGTATCGATGGCGTGGCCGAAGTCGGGATTCGCGGCCAGGACATGGCCGGGGTTTACATCGAGTTCGACCAAGAGGCGTTGAAGAGCCTCGACCTCAGCCTCTACGAGGTCATCGAAACGTTGCGAACCAGCAGCCTCAATATCTCCATCGGCAAACTCACCGACGGCCCCATCAAGTACTTCGTCCGTGCCGAGGACCAGTTCACCACGCTGTCCCAGATCGAAGATGTGGTGGTCGGGGATGGCGGTCTGCGCGTCAAAGACATCGCCGAAGTCTGCATGAAGCCGCCTGAAGAAGATCGGCAATTCACCATGGACGGCAAACGCGGCGTGTTCTTGTTCGTCAAAAAGGAGTCTCGCGCCAACGCCGTCCGAACGTGTAACGCCGTACGAGAGACCTTGGCGGAGGTGTCCACCGACCCTTCGTTTCGAGATGTGCAGATCGAAGTATTCGACGACATGTCCGAAGACATCCGTTTCTCGCTGGCGGGCTTGGTGATGGCGGGACGCTACGGCGGCAGCCTGGCCCTCGTGATCCTGTTTGTCTTCCTGCGCCGGTTCCGCGCTACCTTCCTCGTCGCGTCCGCCATCCCCGCGTCGCTCACCGTGGCCATCATCTTCATGTTCTTCAACGGTTCCACCTTCAACATCGTCACCATCTCCGGCATGATCGTCGTCATCGGCATGCTGGTCGACAACTCCATTGTCGTCATGGAGAACATCGACCGCCACCATCGTCTCGATCCGGACCGCCCCATGCGCGACAGCGCGCTGCGAGGCGCCCGGGAAGTCGCCCTAGCCATTACGACCGCCACCTTGACCACCATCATCGTATTCATCCCCGTGATGTACATGGGGGGCGATGAACTGGGCATGTTACTCAAAGACTTCGCCGGGCCCGTTTGCATGGCACTGCTGGCGAGCCTCGTGCTCGCCCTGACCATGATCCCTCTGGCCGCCAGTCATCTCTACGCATCCGGCGACGTCAAGCCCCGCGGTCTGCGCCGGCTCTGGATGACACTGCGCAATCGTGTCGCCAGCGGCGGCGTCCCGGGCCGTTTTCTCCGCTTTCACCCATTCAAGAAATTTGTGAACGCCTATGTATGGGTGTTGCGCCTCAGTTTGCAGCGCCGCATGGTGGCTCTCCTGCTCATTGGCTTGCTCGGATACGCCACCTACGCCATCCCGTTCCCCAAGGTCGGCATGCAGCAGCAACCCACCATGGACAACCGCGAAGTCGACATCTTCGTTCGGTTCCACAAGTACAACAAGGAAAAGGCCAAGGAGACCTTCGTTGAACTTGAGAAGAGCCTCAACAAGAGGCGGGACGAATTGGGGATCCGGGGCTTGTTTGTGAACCACGGTCCGTGGGGCGGCCATATCGAGGCGCACTTGGTGCGGCCTGACGAAATTCCGGTCGGCGAGAAGCCGCCCTTCACCTCCGAAGAAGTCCGCAACATCCTGTCCCAGACGCTTCCCGAGCGGATCCCCGGCGCCGACTTCAATTTTGGCATGCCGCGTAGCGGCGACGGCGACACCAGCCGGATCATGCTGGGAATGCGCGGCGATGACGCCGATACCGTAGCCCAATACGCCGAGCGCTTGGCCCGCGTGCTCAAGTCCGTGCCCGAAGTGCTCGACTGCAAGACCGAACGCGATGCCGATAAACAAGAGATCGCCGTGTCCATCGACGAGACCTTTGCGTCCGCCATGGGGGTGAATCCGACGGTCGTCGCACGCACGCTCGGGTTCGCCCTGAGCGGCACGCGCTTGCCTTATCTCAAGCAGGGCGGCCGCGAGATACCCGTGTGGGCGCGTTTTCAGGAAGCCGACCGCAGCACCAAGGAAGACCTCGACAATATCGCCGTTCTCACCACGCAAGGCGGCCTCGTGCCGCTGGACCAGTTGGTGACTACCAGCAAGACCGTGTCACCGCCAGTACTCAAGCGGGAGTCGGGCAAGAGCGTCACCTACGTCTCCGTCGAGGTCAACACCAAGGACATGACCAGGGTGCGCCAAGCAGTCGAGAAGGTCATCGCCTCGTTTGTCCTGCCCAGAGGCTATTCCGTCGACATGGGCACGATGCTGCGCGAGCTTGAGGAGACCCAGAAGAGTTTCAACAACGCCCTCAGCCTCGCCGTCATCCTCATGTACCTGCTCATGGCCGCCCTGTTCGAATCCTTCCTGCTGCCGCTGTCGATCCTCACCACCGTCCCGCTCGCTTTCATCGGCGTCTACTGGTCCATGTACCTCACCGGCACCCCCCTCGACAGCATCGCCCTAATCGGCGCCATCCTCATGTGCGGCATCATCGTCAACAACGGCATCGTGATCGTCGACCACGTCAATCAGTTGCGCCGCCTCCACGGACTCCCGCGTACCCAGGCTCTGCTCCAGGCCGGCCGCGACCGGTTGCGCCCCGTCCTCATGACCGCACTCACCACCGTCCTCGGCTGCGTGCCCCTCGCGATCGGCACCGGTTCCGGCCAAGACCGCCTCTACAGCATGGGCCGCGCCCTCGTCGGCGGTCTTACCATGGGCACCCTCCTCACCCTCTTCATCGTGCCCCTCTTCTACACCCTCATCGACGACATGCAGTCCTGGATTCTGCACTATCTCGGCAATCTAGCGCGCATCGCTCACCATTGCTCGTCGCGAGAGCGTGTAGATGCGGTCAGATCAAGGCGTTCAAGCGGTGAGCCGGGCGACACCGTGTTGAAACACGTCGAGTTCGGGGAGCAAGGGAACGTCTTGAGATGACGGTAGATATGCGCTCGTAGCAGAGCGTTTGGTGAGCGATGCGCGCTAGGCACCCTCGCCTCGTCAATCTCCACTCTTGCGGTGTCTAGCCGATCAGGCGTCCGAAGATACCATTGGCGTATGTCACCGGGTGTTTCTCATTGGGATAGCGCAACCAACTAACGTGGCCGTCCATGTAGAGCACGTTGCAGCCGCCGGGCATATGGCTGAAATCGTCGTCCTCGTCGATTTGGTCCCACATCACGGGGATTTCGCTTTGTGCACGGGCGCTCGCAGCGGGATTGTTGATGTCGGTGATCGAGAATCGCTCGATGCCTTCGCGAAGGCGGTAGGCCGTGTCCCCGCCCCCTGTGCCGTAGATCTGGATGGGTTCGTTCATCAGATCCTCGATCCGGGCCACTTCCTCCGCGTAGTAGGACGGAAGCGCACCCATGAGCGTGTCGACGTCCACGTTGAGATCCCGATCCGCTTCTTCCTGGTACCACTGCCAGGAATCAGTACCTATGCCGGTAAGCTCGTCCCACATGGCTTGTCCGCACGCGCCTAGGAACGCCCACTGGTCTTCGGCGGCCCAGCCATAGTAGACATAGCTGCGATCCTCAAACTTCGTCGGCTCCAGCGTGCCGCTCGCTTGTCCGCACCAGCCACCGCCCGGACACACGATCCACCTCTCCGCATCGGTGGTCGCGTCGGACGGACAGAAGTAGATGTTCATGTCCGAGAGGTACTCGGGGTAGATTGTCTCGCCGGCTGGGCAGGCCACCCATCCCCCCGCGTCAGGCTCGTCCACGTTGCCTTCGGTGCCAATTGGTGGGAACTTCTCGCCTTTGCTTTCATTGCCGTACATCTTGAAAACCAGCCCCCACTGTTTGAGGTTGTTCTGGCACGATGCCCGCCGCGCTGCTTCACGAGCACGCGCCAAGGCGGGCAGCAGAATAGCGGCCAAGATTCCAATGATGGCAATGACGACAAGCAGCTCGATCAGAGTGAAACCACGTGTTTTCATGATGACTTCAACTCCTCTAGGTTGTTACCCGGGCCCAATACCGTGCCGCACACTGTGACAACCAAGCAGGACTGCCGACACCGTCCTTGTTCCTGGGCTTCTCTAGCAGGATTCCCGCCGGGGTGCCACTGGAATACCAACAGTATACATCCGGACACCGGGGCCGTCAACCGCCTGTGGGAGGGCCAGAATCTTGGATTGAAACGAGACAACCGATCCGGACTACCTGCCGCCACCGGTGTTTAAGCCGACGTGGGAGGAGAGAGGCGCAGCCCTATTACTCGTCTATCTAGCTGGCCTGTTCGATTCGGCGGAACTCAGCCTGCAACTCGGGCGGAAGGCTGAGCGAGAGGTCGTCGCCGCGGTCACGGATCTCGGACTCTTGGTCGTACTCCGCCAGGCGCTGCTGTTTGCTGAGGTTGATGTGCTCGGCCATCGTCTTGCGTGCCAGCTCTGCGTCGCGGTCGCGGAAGGCGCGCACGATGGTGTCGTGGAACTCGCACGCCCGGTATACGATGGCTAGGTCGTGGTGCTGACGCCGGGTGACCTGGAACGACCGGCTCAACGTGCGGGTGGCCCGCACGAGATTCATGATGCGGCCGTTGCCCGAGGCTTGGATGACCGTCATGTGAAAGGCCATGTCGGCCGCCAGGAACGTCTTCAGGAGGCCGTCATTGAGCTTTGCCAGTCCCAAGCGCTTCGCTTGTTCGCCCACTTGGTGCATGGCGGAGCAGTACCGTTCCAGTTTGGGGAACTGCGCTTCGGTGATCCGTTCGGCGGCCTGCATGGCGGCGTAGCTTTCGAGTGCCTCGCGCAATTCGTAGTGTTCCAAGATATCGCGGCGGCCCAGCGAGCAGACGATGGTGCCGTATCGGGGAACCTGCTCCACCAGGCCCTCGTTGGCCAGCCGCTGGACGGCCTCGCCGACGGGGGTGCGGCTGATGCCCAGTTCCTTGGCCAGCGAGGCTTCCGAAACCACCGCGCCGGACGCCAGTTCACCTGCGGCGATCCGCGCATGAAGGTGCTCGTAAGCCTTTTCTGCCAACGTCCTGCGTGCCATGAAAAGATGTCCTCAGGGGCGAAAACGGCGCGTATATCATTCCTAAACTGCTCTAGAATGCCAACAGTATGCACAACGGCATACCAGCGGTCAAGGGACCGGCGCTGGCGGGATCTTGTTGCGGAATCCCTGTGACCCTGCACCTGAAACTGAGAAGCGGCGTAGTAGCAAAATGATCGTTTCCCGGAAACCTGCCATTTGATTAAGGGATCTGATGCGTCCAGGGCCGTGCGCAGGCATTGGGGCAAGACCCGTCGGGGAGGTGCGTAGAAGTGAAAAGACGTCGAGATTGGTCCGTCATTATCCTGATGACCGTTGTGCTGGCGGGGATCGCGGCCTTCGTCGTGCTCCTGATGGTGACGGAAGCCCGCCGTTCCAGGGCTGTGGTGAGGGCGAAAGCGCCGAAGGCGATGGGGTTCTACGAGGCGCTTGCAGCGCAGCGGAACGAAGGGGGATTGGCCGCATCGGCGGATGAACCGGCTTCGCCCACGCCATCAAAGGCTTCCCAGGCGTCGCGAGCAAAACCTGATAGCGAGAATGCCACGGCGTTGAGCACACTGGCAAATTTTGAACGCCTGCTGAAGTGGCGCGACGAAGCCTTGGCCAACAGCGACACATGGGATCAACTGCTGAGGGATGTCCTCAAGTTGCCGCCAGATGAGTGGACGGACGCCCAACGCCAGCTCTTGCTGGATTTTGTGGCGGAACACAGCGACCTGATCGCCGAGATTCGTCGTCTGGCGGAAATGGGCGGCCCCGTCTACCCGTTGGACTTCTCAGTGCCTATGTACGCCCTCGAACTGCCCCATCTTGCCAAGCTGCGCGATTGCGGTCGTCTTCTACGTGCCGATGCTATTGCCCAGGCCCTCCAGGGCGGCCACCGAGAAGCCGTCGAAGATATTGTGGCAGGGCTGAAGCTCAGCGATGCGCTTGAGGGTGAGCCGCTCCTCATCTCCCAACTCGTTCGCTACGCAATGAAGGGGGTAGCCGCAACTGCGATCACCGATGCCTTCGACTGGGGAGAGCTTTCCCCCGACTTGGCCCGCGACCTGCTCCACCAACTCAACCAAGGCCGCGACCGGCGCGCACTGGGCGACGCCTTGGGCGGCGAGCAGATGATGGGGTTGGGCGTATTCTCCGCCGTGCTCGAAGGCCCAGGAACTGTCGAGCACCTGGGCGAGTTCCGTGGTCTCAGCGACCCCGAGCGCGTGGGGCTGTGGCTGTACTCCACTTCCGTGGCGCGCCCCTGGCTCAACATGGACGAGCAACTCTACATGGAATCGACCGAACGCATGCGCGAGGCCGCACTGCTCCCGTACTACGAGGCCAAACCCTTGCTTGACGCGCTCGAACAGGAACTCGAAGACATCCCGTTCACCCGCGTGTTCTCCAGCCGCATGCTGCCCGCCATAACGCGCATCCAACAGGCCCGCGCGCAAAATGAAGCCATCGCCGACGTGGCACGCGTCGGCATCGCGCTCGAGTTGTACTACCAGGAACGCGGCAGCTACCCAGAGCAACTCGACGCCGTCGCCTCGTATCTTGGTGGAAGCGTGCCGGCGGACACGCTGACGGGACGGCCCTTCCATTACACCCCGCAGGGCGACACGTTCCTGTTGTATAGTGTGGGCCGCAACCTTACCGACGAGGGCGGCAAATACGATATGCGTGATGGCGACATCGTGTGGCGCGGACGAGCAGAGTAAGCGCGTTGCCGAGAGGGCGCGCATGACCGCCGAAAGGGGGGTGCGCTGGGGTCACTGCTCCTTCGGTGGCCGCATTTCTTTGCGCAGGGTGGGCCAGTAGTAGGCGGTGTATACCCAGATGGAGATGAGGTTGACGGCGAGACTGGCGCCTTCGGCGATATACACGAGGATGGGGAACTTGTACAGCGGCACGATGCCCCAGAAGGGCGTTTCGGGGGCTTCGAGGTAGTAGTAGACGATGCAGATGACGGGGAAGGAGATGACGGTGCGCGCCTTGCCCGACCAGTTGGCGCGGGCGTCGATGTTGTTGAGCGCGCCGATGGAACGCAGGAACGACACCCACTGGTCGCGTAGCAGGAACAGGATGGCCAGTAGGAGGAGGAACTTGGCGTGGAACGTGGGGCCGAGGTCGAACCAGGCGCCTTCGACGGTGCGCTGGTTGCAGGCCAGGTAGACGAGCGTCGGGAACGAGGTGAGGTAGAAGACCTTGTCGGCCAGGGGGTCGGCGTAGGCGCCGAGACGGCTGGTGACGTTGAATTTCCTGGCGTAGTAGCCGTCGAACAGGTCGGTGACGGCCGACAGGATCATGGCGCCGAAGGCCAAGGTGAACCAGAATCCGCTCTCGCGTGTGTCGGCCCAAAGCGTAATCGCCAGGAACAACAGAATCAGCGGGATGCGCCCTAGTGTCAACGACTGGACGAAGATGTACTTGGCTTTGTGGCTACCGGCCATGTTTGCTTGCCCTCCTTGTCGAATCCCCAGCGTTCAGAACCCCGAATTACCACAGGCGGTTTTCCTCCCCTTTGAGGATACGGCCGATGTTGGTGCGGTGTTTCCAGATGACGAACACGGCCAAGACGGTGGTGACCGCGCGTACCGGCCACGGCGTGTGGGTTGCGTACATCGCGGCGCATAGGGTAAGCGCGGCGCACATCGAGGCGGCGCTTACCATGCGCGTCGCAGCCACCACCATGGCAAACAGGGTGACCGCCGCGGCGAAGTGAACCGGATACAGAGCGAGAAAGACGCCGGCGGCCGTTGCGACACCCTTACCGCCGCGGAAGCGGCAGAAGATGGACGCGGTATGGCCTACAATGGCCGCCATGCCGCAAGCCAGCGGCAGGTATTCCCATGTGCCCAGCCGCGCGAACAGCAGGACAGCGGCGACGCCTTTGGCGGCATCGCCGATCAGCGCCAACGCGCCCAGTTTCTTGCCCAGGACGCGCATCGTGTTGGTAGCGCCGATATTCTTGCTACCGTGTTCGCGGATGTCAATGCCGCGCAGTTCGAGGCCCAGCCATAGCCCAGTCGGGATCGAGCCGCCGAGGTACGATAGGATTAGCGCAAGAATCGTCATTCTCTGGGCTTCCCCTCGCGTAGTTCCATGTGAATCGGCACCCCTTCAAAGCCATATTTCTCGCGGATGCGATTCTCGATGAAGCGCACGTAGCTGAAATGGAACAGGCGTTTCTGGTTGACGAAGAGGACGAAGCACGTGGGTTTCACGCTCACCTGCGATGCGTACAGCAGCTTGGCGTACTTGCCCTTCTTCGAAGGCGGCGTGTGACTCGCGCGCACGTCTTCCATCAGCCGGTTCAGTTCCGACGTGCCGATGCGCTTCTTGGCCTCCGCCGCCACCCGGTCGATGTAGTCGAACGTCTTCAGCAGACGCTGACGCGTGAGGTTGGAGACCGTCATCGTGGGGACGTAGGAGAGGAATGGCGCTTTCAGGTCGAGTTGGGCGGTCAACTCCTTCAGGCGCGCTTCCTTCTTCTCGACCAGGTCCCACTTCGTCCATACCAGCACCATCGCCCGGCCCTGCTCGAAGATGTAGTTCAAAATCCGCTTGTCCTGCTCCGAGATGCCTTCCGTTGCGTCCATCATGACCAGGCACACGTCCGCCCGCCGAACCGCACGTAGCGAGCGGCTCACACTGAAGCGCTCGACCTGTCGCTTGATGCCGGCTTTCTTGCGCAGGCCGGCCGTGTCGATGAGGAGGTACTCGTGTCCTTTCCAACGAAAATCAATGTCGATGGCGTCGCGCGTGGTCCCCGGGGTTTCGTCGACGATGATGCGAT
Organism: Nitrospiraceae bacterium; assembly: GCA_011682535.1. GTDB lineage: Bacteria > Hydrogenedentota > Hydrogenedentia > Hydrogenedentales > SLHB01 > JAACEL01. The sequence continues at coordinate 12,020 of JAACEL010000063.1, forward strand.
CCTCGTTGAGGATAGCGTTGATGAAAGAGGACTTGCCGACATTGGGCTTGCCCACCACCGCCACCTTGGTGATTGCGGATTCCTCTTCCAAGGCCTCGTCGTCTTCGTGCTCTTCGAGGGCGCCGCCGGCCTCGCTCGGTTCGGGGGGCGGGGGGAGGTGTTCGACGATAGCGTCCATGAGGTCGTCCATGCCCAGGCCATGGCTGGACGAGATCGGATAGGGGTCGCCCATTCCGAGCGAGTAGAACTCCACGTGATTGGCGGCGAGCTTGGGATTGTCCATCTTGTTGGCCGCCAGTACAACCGGCTTGCCGTACTTGAACAGTTCGTCGCGCAATTCCTCGTCGATCCGGGTCACTTCCTGCTGGCCATCGACGACGAACACGATAACGCGCGCCTCTCCGAGGGCCATACGGACCTGTTCCTGCATCTTGGCGATGATGGCGTCTTCGGGATTCTCGACAATGCCGCCGGTGTCCACCATCCGAAAGACACGTCCTTCCCATTCGGCAGTGGCATAGGCGCGGTCGCGCGTGATGCCTTCCTCCGAATGGATAATGGCGCGTTGGCGCCCGGTCAGGCGGTTGAACAGTGTCGATTTCCCGACGTTGGGGCGTCCGCAGATAGCCACCAGCGGGAGTTTGCGTTTCTTGGGCATTACGTTTCTTCCTCGTTACCCACCTGCCGGATTCCCTCGCGCATGTAGTCGATGTAGGAAATGGCTGAGATTACCAGCGTGGCGATGAGCAGTTTTCCGGCGAACCCCACCTCGATCAGCACGGCGATCACCAGACTCATCTGAAACAGGGTCGTCAGTTTTCCCGCGATGCGGGGCCGTACCCGGATGGGGCCGTAGTATTCGTTGATTACATAGGCGCCCAGCACAATCAGCACGTCGCGCAGCAAGATGACGACCGGGAACCAATAGGGGATGTGGTAGGCGAACTGATCGTTCGCGGCCATGAACACGAACCCGACGTTGACCATCAGTTTGTCGGCCAACGGGTCGAGCACCGTGCCCAGTTTCGTTTTCTGGTTATAGGCGCGGGCTACGAAGCCGTCGAGGGCGTCGGATACCGCGGCCGAAAAATAGACCGCCAAGGCAAGTTGGCGAATCCAGGGGTTTTCACGGGTGTAGCTGACGATGAGTCCGGCAAACACCGGGATCAGCAACAGACGGAACAAGGTAATCTTGTTGGCAAGCGTCACGCCGTCGCCTCGTCAGATGTCGGCGAATTTATCTTCCTGCTCGACCGCCTCGTTTTTGCTGAGGTAACGGCGAACCTGGGCCACGAGTTCGGCGGGCATAAACGGCTTCACCACGAGCGTCGAAGCGCCCACGCGCAAGCTCTGGGCGCGGGCGTCGGGCGTGTGGGCCGAGGAGACACAGATTACGGGAATGTGCTTGGTCTGTGGGTTGGACATGATCTGTTCGCACACCTCGTACCCGCTCATCATCGGCATCATGATGTCGACGATGGCCAAATCGGGATTCTCCATAGAGACCAGGTCGAGCGCGCTGATGCCGTCATGCGCGCAGACGACGTCAAAGCCCTCAGCTTGAAGCGTGCGGGCGATCAACTCGACCACATCCAACTCGTCGTCAACAATAAGGATCTTCGGCTTGTCCACGTTACCTCCCTGAGCGCCCTCGACGGCGCCCACCCACCGTCACATCCAGCGTATGCATTCTGATGCGTTGGCGTGGGGACGCCGCGGGTTTCTTGGGTGCCTGAACCGGCATCGAGACGAAACGGCGTACCGGTTTCTGCTCAATTCGCAATCCGTGGTCCAGCATCCCCGCCACCTCTTCCTGGTGGCGTACAACGCGCGCCTTGTGGGGATGCGAGAATGGGAAGCGGTACTCGTCGTCGCGCATCATCTGCACCACGATGTCGCTGCCGATGGGCAGCGCGTCGATCATACGCACGCGCATCCCGTGGGGATTAATGTCGAGAACGACCCCATAGTACTGCGTCTCGGGGGCATTCTCGTGCCAGACAAGACAGGGACGGCACGTGTCCGTGCGCGGCGCGACGCGTTTGCCTCGCCGTAGCGAGCGCATGTCGCCTGAAAAAAACATCTCGTCGCTCATGAGCAACGTCCCCGCCATCCGCCTGTTTCACGAACGTCATTATCCAACTCTCTTGACGAAGGATACAGAATTCACCACCCGGTTTTCCAGGAAACTTGTGGCCGAGGTCATTTTTTTTCCGCCGCCTTGGGGGCGCGCGGGGGGCTTGCTTCCCATTCCTCGGCGATGCGCGCCAGGAACTGAAGCGTTTCTTGAGCCACTAACGCGCGATCGTAGTCCCAGAAAACATGGTGGTCGGAGCGGTTCAGGACCACGCTGCGCTTGTCTTTGCTCGCCATTCTTGCCAGGGCCGCGTGGGCGGCAGCGGGCTCGGCGGCGCCGTCTTCAGCGCCGTGGAGCAGCAAGACGGGGCAGGTCACGGCGTCCAGTACGGCGGGTTGGTTGACCCGGCGTCCGATTTCCATCAACGTGGTCACGCCCTCCACAGGCGTCCATCTGTACGACAGAATCTGTTTTTTGGCTTCCGGGCGGTTCACCAACACGATCACGCTGCCTTTGTACAGCCACCGCACGAAGGGCGACGCGATGCGGATCCACGTTTTCGGCGTGAAGCCATAGTACCAATAGTGCGTAACGCCGAAATAGGGAGCTCCCAATATAAGGCCGTCGACATCGGCCTGCGCGGCCGTCAGTGTGCTCAGCGCTCCGCCCATCGAGTGGCCCACCAGCACGACCCGGCCGTACTTGGCCTTCAGGGCCGTTGCCTCGGTGAGGACGGCGTTCGCCAGCTCGTCGGCCGTTGTCTCACGCAGATCCTTGGGTGAGGTGCCGTGGCCCGGAAGGCGCATTACGCGCACGCGCCAGCCCGCCTCCGCAACCTGGTCCGGCAACTCGGCAAAGTTGTTGGCGCCGCCTAGAAACCCATGCACGAACAACACCGCGCCGACCGCGTCTTCCGGGCCGAGGTCGCGTGGTTCGGCGCCCAGCAGGATGCCCGTCTCGGTGTTGCGCGGGGCGCGGCTGTCGGTGATCGTGACGAGGCGTTCCACGAACAGCGTGTAGCCCAGCAGGAACAGCGCCACGCTGCCCAGGGCCGCGCCCACCCACGCTCTGCGCCAGCATCTCGACATCAGTCGCCCAGGTCGAGCTTGGTGGCCAGCGCTTTGACCGCCTTGATGTCCATTTTGCCCGTGCCGAGCACGGGAATCTCGTCGATGCGGTAAAAGGCGGAGGGTTTGGGACGCCACAGGTTGGGGATGTCGCAGTGGGCCAAGCTTTCGAGCAGCGCGTCGAGTTGGCCGTCCTCCAAAGTATGCAGCACGACGAGACGTTCGCCTCGTGTCCGGTCCGGCACGCCCGCCACCGCCAGCGACTGTTCTTCCAGGTCGAGGATTCCGTGGAGAGCTTCCTCGACGTTAGTGTGGGGCACCATTTCGCCGGCGATCTTGCTGAAACGCGCCAGCCGGTCGGTGATGCGGATGAACCCGTCGTTGTCCACCGTGACGATGTCGCCTGTCGTGTACCAGCCGTCCTGGACTACCTCGGCCGTCTTCTCGGGCATGCCCAGATAGCCCTTCATTACGCAGGGCCCCTTGATCTGCAGCAGGCCGGACTCTTCGTCAGGCAGCACCTCGCCGGTGTCGGGATCGATGACCCGAACGCTGAGTCCAGGCAGCGAGCGTCCGACGGTGCCGCGGCGGTTGCCCTCCATGATG
>JAACEL010000370.1 GCA_011682535.1 Nitrospiraceae bacterium
TCGCCAGTTCCCTCCCATCCGGCCAGTCGCGCCCATAGCCACCACGCCGCGTACGCCTTCAAGTTGCCGTTCAACGGCTGGCTGTGCGCGGCGTCACAATCGAACCAATCCACCCCCTCGGTGTTCGCGTCCTGCCACGCCATCGCCCAGTTGCCCTGATAACGAATGCGCGAATCGTAGTAACTGCAATCGTCGTGGGCGTAGCGGTAATAGGTTCCATCGGGATCGTAACTCTCGATATCGGCGAAGTCATAGAGGATCTTGTCGTTTGCCACGCAGTAGTCGCGAATGCGCTGATTGTTGGCCTTCAGCGTGGTGTTGTTCCAGATGTCGAGATGGCCCGTCATGTATACAAAGGCGACGTCGGGATAGTCGATCTCCAGTTGATTCATCGCGTTGAGATACGTGTCAATCCCGGCGGCGGTGTTGTCTGAAACGCCCCCGCACCATGACCAGATGATGACGTTCACGTCGCTGTTGTCGAGGTTATCAAGGTAGGTACGCGTGTTGGCGGCCCAGGTGAGGTCGCCGTTGTGACCCAGGTCGCCCGGCATCGCATAATCGTGCAGATCGAGCGCACCTTCGTCCCCCCCGTTGTTCCACCGGTAAATGTCGCCCTTGTACCCCACCAGGTTCGTCTGGCCGATCAGCCCCGTCATCCCCGTGGTGAGTTGGCTGCCGTGAGATGTGTGGCCATAGGCGATATGCAACTGCGCCCGGGCCTCGTTGATGGCCGATTCGGGAATGGCGCTCAGATCGGTACAGGTGTGGTCGATGATGATCTGAGCGTGGGCTGAAAGGGCTCCCAAGGCACACAGAGAAACGATAGACAAGATCTTCACGGCTGACGCCTCCCCTCGTGGACATTCCAGCGTTCTCACAAAAGAGATTATACACGAGATCGCTGCAACCGGGATTGGCCCCGACTGCGAGAAAAACGAATTGCGCGGACAGAGCAGGTTTTTTTGAACGTGCGGCGCTACGCGTGAACTGTGGGCGGGTTAACCGCGCATGGAGGGAACCTCCGCCGCGGTGACGGCTTCAAAAAACGCATCTTGGTCGCGGTAGTCGTCAATGCAGATGGTAGCGCCGCACGCCAACAGATGCTCGGGGGCCGCGTCGCCGGTGATGCCGATGAACCGCATACCCATTGACGCCGACGTCTTGGCGTCCCAAGGGCCGTCGCCGACGTACACCAAGTCGGGCGGATCACCATTGGCCAACTCGATGGCGCGGCGCGCGATGCCCTGGCGGGTGTCGGCATCGTTCGAAGAACCGGCGGGGTAGGCGGTCGAGTCTACGCCGATGCGGGACAGTTTGTAATGGGCGGATGCCCGCATTCCGCCGGTGGCGATGCCGGCCTGCATCCCATCGCGCGCCTCGATGGCGTCCAGGATCGCCTTCGCACCTGGGACCTCGGCAAAACCCGCGGGGTTCTCCGCGAACTCCGCCTCGAGGTGGCGCACGAACGCCCGCTCGAATGCGTCGATCTCGTCCTGAGACGCACGATTTCCACGCTGCGCTTCCAGCACTTCATGGATGATGCCTGAATCGGTAACGTGGACGTACACGTCCCAGTCGGTCGTCGGCAGGGGCATGCCGAATGTGTCTTTGAACGCGGCCGCGTAGCACCTGGCGTCCACGGCGTTCGTGGCGGTCAACGTGCCGTCAATGTCGAACAGAATCAGCGTCACTTCGGGTGTACTCCACGTTGCGCGGCGGATCAGGCGGTCAATCGCCGTCTAAAAGGGGGTCCGCGTCGTCGGAATCGGTGTCGAGATCCGGTAACGGGGCGTCAAGGGAGGAGAGCGTGAGCGACTCGGGCGCCAGGATCCCCCCGGACATCAGCAGCTTGGCCGCGTCTTCGACGGACAAGTGGCAGCGCTGTACGTGTTCGGGAGGCACGAACTCGAGATAACCGGACGTCGGGTTCGGGGTGGTCGGGATGAATACCTTGCAGTACTCGTCGCCCTCGCTGGTGGCGATGGTGCCAGTCATGAACCCGAGGGCCCGCATGCCGGGATGGGGGTATTGGACCAACACGACCGACTTGAAACCGGCAAACCGTTCTTGCGCCAGGAGAGTTTCGGCCACTTGCTTCGAGCCGCCGTAGATGGTCTTCACGAACGGGATGCGATGAATGATCGTCTCGCCGAGAGCGATGACGCGCCGGCCCACGAGCACGCTGGCGACAAGACCGATGCAATACAGCGCCGCCAGAAACAGAATGACGGCAACCGGGCTAATGGCGTAGTCGGGGATATGCCCGAGGTACTTTTCGACCACGGGAGCCAGAAACCCGGCCGTGACTTTGTATAGGAAGTGGAGCGTGAAAAACGTGATGCCAACCGGCACGACCACGAGCAGGCCCGACAAAAGGCGCCGGCGCATGGTGCGCCGCATGCGTCTTAGTGGCGATCGGTTCTTGCGGTTTCGTTTTGGCTTGGCCATGGGACTCCCGTCGAGGTATCAAACGCAACCCCGGTTAAACGGCGCTATTGTACACGCCCCGGCCCGGCCCAAACCACAGACCGCGGATCCGAAATTGATGGTTAACTTCCCGTGGCGTGGGCTGCTGGGGCCGCGGATAGCGGATAGGGGTAGTGACGCTCGATGCGTGTGCCCCGAATCACGGTCTGCCCATCCCTTCGAGTCAGACGCACTCCTCCGAGATGATCCGTCCGCCACACGCGCACACTGCCGGCCTCATACCGCGCCAACACACCAGCGTCGACCCGCTCGCGCCCCGTCGCGCCGCCCGTAGACACGATGGCGTGTAACGGAGCCACGGAGCGGATGAACACCGGGGAACTGGACGTGCGTGAACCGTGGTGGGGCACCTTCAGAACCCCCGCCCTGCAACCCCCCGCCGCCAGGGCGGCCTCGGCGTCGCGTTCGATGTCACCGGTCAGCAACACGGCTTCGTCCTCCCAGACAAGACGAAAAACGAGCGAACCGTCGTTGACGCTGCGCGTAGCCGGCCAATCCGTCGGCGGATGAAGCACGTCGACTTGGACGTCGCCCAAGTCGAGCGTGTCGCCTTGCGCAAGCCGCCGAACGGGCACGCCGCGTGCCGCGCACACATCCAGCAACTTCCGCTCCAGAGGGCGATCCGTAACGGCCGCACTGAGCAACACCTCACCTACCGGGAACCACTCGAGGATGTAGAAGGCCCCGCCGATGTGGTCGCGGTCAGGATGGGTGATCGCGAGGTAGTCGAGCCGCCCCGTATGGTTGCCCCAGAGAAACGGCGCCACCACCCATTTGCCCGCGGACGCGTAACGGCTACTGTCCCCTGCGTCAACCAGGAGCGTACGCCCGCCGGGCGAACGCACGAAGGTGCTGTCTCCATGGCCTACATCGAGGAAGACGACCTCGCCCTCAGGGTCGACAGGACGCCAAGTGGCCAGGGTGGTCAGACTGAGCACAATGCCGGCAACGATCCAGCGGCGGCGGCGCCCGGCAACGACTGCCCCGCCCCAGGCCCCGATGGCGCCCCAGTAGGCGAACATCGCAAGCGCAGTGGGGCTCACCACGGTAAAGTGCGTGAAACCGGGCGTGGCCACGGCGGTGGCGATGCCCCGGATGAGCCAGACGACGGGGAGCAGTGCGTGGCCGAACAACGGCGCCACCCACGGAAACATCAGCGCGGTGGTGGTGGTGAGGAAGGTGAGCCCCAGGGCAATGGTAAACAGCGGCAGCACCACCAGATTCGTAAGGGGCGCGAACAGGGGGAATATGTGGAAGCAGTGGATGGCCACCGGAAGGGGAAGCAACTGCACCGTCGTGGAGACCGACAGCGGGCCGCGCAGATAGCGGGGCAGGAAACCAAGCCCGGAGTAAAGGCCGCCGGCGAACAGCAGGAGCGACGCGACGCTGAGATAGGAAAGCTGAAACCCGGCGTCGAACAGCCAATCGGGATGCCAGCCCAGCAGAATCAGCGACGACAGCGCGAGCGCCGTGGGTGCGTCGGGATCGCGATCGAAAAGATCCGCCACCATGTAGGCGATCACCATGATGGCCGCGCGCATGGCGCTGGCCCGGGCGCCGGCCATCAGAGCAAACAGTAGGACGGCGATGATGACGAGCACGGCGCGTACACGCCGCTTCCGCACGACAACCCGCAGAATATAGGAGACCGTGACAAACACGATGGCCATGTGGACACCCGACACGGCCAGAATGTGCCCGGTTCCCGACAGCAGGTAAGGCAGCGACGCCTCTCCTCCCGCGCCCCGGCGATACCCGAGCCAGACGGTGAACACGAAAGGCTGCACGGACTCGGGCAAAGCCTTGCGCAGCCCCACGAGTTGGGCATAGCGAAGGCGCGAGGCCCAATAGCGCGGCGACCACCAAGAACCGGCGGCGACGCGAGTGACCGCGTCCGGCGCGCGGGCTGTAACGCGCGTGTGGATCCCCATACGCCGCAACCGATCCTCGCGTCCGTCCACACCGGGGTTCACGTGCCCGAGCGCCACCGTCAAGTCACCCGTAACCCGGATGCGATCGCCCGCATACGCCGCAAAACCGGGGTCGGTCCAGTATACCTGCACCCCCCCGCGCAGCGTTTGCGCTTCCTCCCCCACCTCCAGCCGGTCCGCATCGATCAGAAAACTGGCGAGCTGGGGATCCGCGAATTCGAGCTGGCTCAACCGGACCGTCCCCTCGACAGTGCCTCGGACCGCATCGCCGTAACCGGCAACCGTCGAACTGATACCGTCGCCGGGGAGGGCGTCGTGGCGGACGTTCCACAGCAGCGCGCCCGCGGCGAACACCGCCAGCGACACACTCGCCATCCGCGCGCTGGTCAGACTTGGCGCGACACAGGCTATAATGACGCCTGCCGAACCGATGAAGAGCGGAAACAGGACGCCGGGGCATATACCACGCGCACCGGCCACGGTTCCCGCGACGAAGATTACGGCAACCCAGACCAGGGGACGATTGAACGGCAGGCGCCACACACGGACGGACAGGCCGCCGGAGGAGGACACGTCCTCCACGCTGCTCGCCACCGTGTACTGGTCCGGCATGATGTTGGGCCGTCTCCCCCGCTGGGTGTCGACAAGAGATCGGATGGCCGCATAGCGCGGATCCGGATCGTCACACTCGTCTGAACAGTGTAGTAGAACGCACGTCCCGCGGCAACAACGACCCGCGCGCCCGAAGTGCCAGGTGAGGCCTGAGCTTGCCGCGCGCGCCACGTGGATATTATCCGGCAATCCCGGCGGACCCCAACGGCCGACTGTAACCAAAGCG
>JAACEL010000371.1 GCA_011682535.1 Nitrospiraceae bacterium
CGTCGGATTTGAGCGCGACGATTGAGCAAAACCGCAGGAATAGCCCGCTATTTTGAGGTTCTTGCGATTGAGAAGCGATCGAAGATGGCGTGAAGATGAGATGCGAAAACGGTGGAGTTATTCTTGCACGAGCCCTAAGGCGGCGAAGTCATAACTCAGCATGTCGTTGCGAGCGGAGCGAAATAATCCCGGACGCAGTGATGGTTCCGGGGTTGACGCGGCGTTCGGGGATTCGCTTCCCCTGAGTGACGGGCGCTTTCCGAACTGCTGTAAGCTTGGCAATGACAGATTCTGCTAGAGCACCCGACGAAATCGTGATTGAAGACCCTAACAGGGGATAACCCATGCGTCTCTATCCACTTGCGTTGAAGATCGACGGGCGCCGTTGCGTCGTGGTGGGGGGCGGCCGCGTGGCGGAACGCAAGGTGGCATCCCTGAACGAATGTGGCGCGGAGGTGGTCGTGGTGAGCCCGGAATTGACCCTGGATCTCGGAGAGATGGCGTCGCGGGGCGAAATCGAGGCGGTCCGGCGGGTCTTCGAGCCAGCCGACCTCGAAAGCGCCGTGCTCGCGATCGCGGCCACGGACGACACCGCCGTGAACGAAGCGGTCCTGGCTGCCGGGAGAACGTACTCGGTGTTGGTTAACGTCGTGGACGTCCCGGAGTTGTGCGATTTCTACGTACCGGCGTCCGTGAACCGTGGCGACCTGCAAATCACGATCAGCAGCAGCGGGGCGTGTCCGGCGTTGTCCCGGCAACTGCGGCGGCGACTGTCCGCCGAATTTGGCCCCGAGTACGAGCCCTATCTGCGCCTGCTGAATCGGCTGCGGCGCGGTCTGATCGAGCGCGTCGCCGAACCGGCACGGCGCAAGGAAATGCTGAACGAACTCCTGGCGTCGCCCGCCCTCGGCCTTCTGGCCGAGGGGGCGGAGACCGAGGCGGAGCGGGTCCTTGAGGAACGCTTCGATGTACTAGTGAAAGGAGAGCAAACCGAGTGACCGGGGCCATTCGCATAGGGACCCGCGGAAGCCAATTGGCGCTGTGGCAGGCCCACTGGGTCGCGGACCAGTTGCGCGCGCTGCGTCCCGGTCTGGTCGTGGACGTCCAGATTGTCAAGACCACCGGCGACACGGTGCAGGATCGGCCCCTCGCGCTCATTGGCGTGAAGGGCGCCTTCACCAAGGAACTTGATCGGGCGCTCTTGGGCGGCGAAGTGGACGTGGTGGTGCACAGCCTGAAAGACGTTCCCACGGAACCCGCGCCTGGGATTGCCCTCGTGGCCGTGCCCGAACGGGAGGACGCACGGGACGTGTTTGTGGGTAAGAACGTTCAACGGGTCGCGGACCTTCCTCAGGGCGCGCAGGTGGGTACGGGCAGTCTCCGGCGGCGTGCGCAACTTCAGGCCACACGCCCGGACCTCGAGATCACCGACCTTCGCGGCAATATCGACACCCGGCTGCGTAAGTTAGTTGAATCAAAGACTTTGGAGGGAATAATCCTGGCCGCGGCAGGCGTTGTACGATTGGGGTTGCTCGAACGAGTGACCGAGCATCTCGCCTATGCGGACTGGCTTCCAGCGCCCGGCCAAGGCGCCTTGGGGATCACCGTTCGGGACACGGACAGCGAGACCGGCGCCGTGGCCGCTCTGTTGGACGATCCCGCGGCACGTGCCGCCGTCACCGCCGAGCGGGCTTTCCTGGCCCGGCTCGAGGGTGGGTGCCATGTACCGGTCGGCGCATACGCCCAACTCGACGCGGGCACGCTGGTGCTGGACGGCCTGGTGGCCGACCCGGACGGCAGCCGGACGGTGCGCGCCACCAGCCGGGGCGCGCCGGCGGAGGCGGAGGCGTTGGGCACGGCGCTGGCGGACACATTATTGTCGATGGGTGGCGGCGCGATTCTCGCCGCCCTCGAAGAAGGGTCAACGGAATAGCGATGGACACAACGAATTCCTCGACGTCCCCGGGCAACACGGACCGCTTCCCGGAGCCGGGCCTGGTGTGGCTCGTGGGCGCCGGCCCGGGCGATCCCGGGCTGATGACGGTCAAGGGCATGCGCTGCCTTGCCGAGGCCGACGTGGTAATCTACGACTTCCTCGCCAATCCCGTTCTACTGGAGAAAGCCCGTCCCGGTTGCGAGATCTTGTTCGCCGGCAAGCAGGCCGGCCGCCATTCCATGAACCAGGACGAGATCAGTGCCCTCATCGCCGAGAAGGCGCTCGAGGGGAAACGCGTCTGCCGGCTCAAGGGTGGCGATCCCTTTGTGTTCGGCCGGGGCGGCGAAGAGGCACTGCACCTGCGCGCGAAGGGCGTCCCCTTCGAAGTGGTGCCGGGCGTCACCTCGGCGGTGGCCGTGCCGGCCTATGCGGGCATCCCCGTGACCCATCGCGGGGCCGCAGTATCATTCCGGGTGATTACGGGGCATGAAGCGCCCGGCAAGCCGGAGAGCGACCACAACTGGGACGAGATTGCCGCGACCGAGGGCACCCTCGTGTTTCTCATGGGCGTGCGCAATCTGCCCCTCATCTGTGAGCGCCTCATCGCCGGGGGGCGCAGGCCGGAAACGCCCGCGGCCATCATCGAGCGTGGCACGGGACCGGCGCAGAGAACCGTGTTGGCGACGCTTGGGGACATCGTGCAACGCATGGAAGAAGCGGGCATCAAGCCGCCGGCCATCACCGTGGTGGGCGAAGTGGCAGCGCTGAGCCGCGACCTGGGCTGGTTCGAGCAGCGCCCGCTCTTCGGGCGGCGGATCGTGGTCACCCGGGCACGCGCGCAGGCGTCGGCCTTTGCCGAAGCACTGGAAGAGCAAGGCGCGGAAGTGATCCAGGCGCCCACCATCCATATCGAATCGCTGGCCGACACCCCCGCTATGCGCGCCGCCGTCCGTAACGCAGGCGAAGCGGACTGGTGCGTCTTCACGAGCGTCAGCGGCGTGGATGCCTTCGCCGAGGCCCTCGATCTCGAAGGCTTGGACGTCCGTGTTTTGGCAGGCGCACGCATCGCAGCCATCGGCCCGCCCACGGCGGAGCGCCTGAAGCGTATCGGCCTGCGCACGGACCTTGTGCCGGAACGCTACGCAGCCGAGGGGCTGCTCGATTCCTTCGACGCCCTGGGTGGTGTATCGGGACAACGTTTTCTATTGCCCTGTTCGGCAATCGCCCGGCGCCACCTCGCCGACGGCCTGCGCGAGCGGGGCGGCACCGTGGACGAGCCGCCAGCCTACAGCACGTCGCAAGGCGACGGCCTGCCGGATTCGCTCCTCGAACACCTCGAGGCCGGCGAAGTCGACCTGGTAACCTTCACGAGTTCCTCGACCGTGCGCAACTTCGTCGAGGCGTTGCCCGAGGCGCGGCGCCGGGACATTCTCGATAAGGTGCGTGGCGCCAGCATCGGACCCATTACGTCCGGCACCATGAGGGAGACCGGCGTTACAATTACCGTTGAGGCCGCGAAGTCCACCATTCCCGCGCTGGTGGAGGCCATCCTCAGTCATTTTGAACAAACAAGCGAGGTATCATGATCGGGATTAGCAAACTCTACTGCGGCACCGTGGAGCCGTCCGACGCCCTGCGTTACGGCCGAAAGGCGGCGGATCTTCCCAGCCACCTGCTCCAATTCTCCGAAGACAAGAAACCCATTGTGGTTTGGAACTGCACGCGAAGCTGCAACCTCAAATGCGTGCACTGCTACTCCCAGTCGCAGCGCAAGAAGTATGAAGGCGAAATGACCACCGAAGAAGGCCTGAGGCTGCTCGATTCGCTGGCGGACTTCGGGGCGCCCGTGGTGCTCTTCAGCGGCGGCGAACCGTTGATGCGCGAAGACCTATTCGAACTCATCCGCCACGCAAGGAAAGTGGGGCTGCGCGCCGTGATCAGCACCAACGGCACGCTCATCAAGCCCGAGGTCGCGGAGCGGCTCAAGGACTTCGATCTGTCTTACGTGGGCGTCAGCCTGGACGGCACCGAAGATGTGAACGACCACTTCCGGGGCGTGGAGGGGGCCTTCGCGCGCGCCATGTCCGGCATCCGCGCCTGCCTGAACGCCAAGCTCAAGGTGGGGCTGCGCTTCACCATCAACCGGCGCAACGTGGACGAGATCCCCGCCATATTCCGAATCATCGAGGAGGAAGGCATCCCCCGTGTCTGTTTCTATCATCTCGTCTATGCAGGACGGGGCAGCGCCCTGATCGAAGAAGCCCTCGACCTCGAGCGGACACGTGAGGCCGTCGATCAAATTATCGACTTCACCGCCGAGATTCACGCCAAGGGCAATCCCATCGAAGTGCTCACCGTGGACAACCACTGCGACGGCCCCTACATCTACCTGCGCATGCTGCGCGAGAACCCCGAACGGGCCGAGGAAGTCCTGCAATTGCTTAAGTTCAACGAGGGCAACTCGTCCGGCCGAGGTATCGCGTGCGTATCGTGGGACGGCTCGGTTCATCCCGACCAGTTCTGGCGCCACCTGACCCTGGGCAATGTGCGCGAGCGTGGTTTCGGAGAGATCTGGACCGACCGGGACAACGAACTGCTGATGAAGATCAAAACGAAGAAGGACCACGTGACCGGCCGGTGCGCCCAGTGCAAATGGTTGGACGTGTGCGCCGGGAACTTCCGCGTGCGCGCCGAGGCGATGACCGGGGATCTGTGGGCGCCCGACCCGGCCTGCTACCTCACCGACGAGGAGATCGGGCTCGCATGACACTCGACGACCTTGACCGGCGCATCCTGCAGGTTGTTCAATCCGGGTTTCCCATCGAATCGCGGCCGTTTCAAGCCCTGGCCGCAGGCGTGGAAAGTACGGAGGAAGAAGTGATCGCCCGGATTCGACAACTCCAGGGGTCGGGTGTGATTCGCGAGGTCGGCCCCGTCTTCAATCTTCAAAAGTTGGGCTACACGAGCACGCTGTGTGCTGCACAAGTGGCCGAGCCCTTTGTGGAGTCCGTGGCCGTAGTCCTAAATGGCTTGCACGAAGTCACCCACAACTACTTGCGCGACGATTCCTTCAACATGTGGTTCACCTTGATTGCTCTCTCGCAGGAACGCATCGACACCATCCTCGATCGAATTCGAGGCGAGGAAGGGGTGGGAGAGGTGTTGTCCCTGCCCGCGGAGCGCATGTTCAAGATCAAGGTTCATTTTCACACAACGAAAGACAGCGAATGAAACAGCTTGAAGAATGGGAAGTAGGCCTTGTGCGAGTGTTGAGCCAGCCGCTGCCGCTGACGCCGCATCCTTT
>JAACEL010000064.1 GCA_011682535.1 Nitrospiraceae bacterium
GAACGCTCCATCGCTCTGTTCCGGGAAGCGGGCTTGAGCCACATCGTGGAGTTCCCCACAATTCTGCACGGCATGCTGGAGCGGGTCAGCCCGGGCGTGTCGTATGGTCCGTCGGACACGCTGCAGACGTTGCGCTTGCTCAAGCGCTACCACTTCCTGCGGCGCCAACAGTTGGAACTCCCCTTTCCCACCGAGCCGCCGGTCACACACGCGCCGCCAGAGGTGGAGACGGCCCAAGTGACGGAAGACAACGGCGAGGGCGATCAGGAAGACTGAGGCGAGTCCGCGGGGGCGTCGTCTTTCCAGTCGAAGACGTCGAGCACTTGTCTCAACTCGGCAAACTTGGCGCGCAGTTGGCCCACTAGCGCCGCCCCCGGCTCCAAGTCGCCGGCCTTGGCGAGCGCTTCGAGCCGTGCGGCGCGTTGGGCGAAACGCTTGGCGCCGACGCTGGCGCCCGCTCCTTTGACGGAATGCGCCAGACGGTGCGTTTCCTCTTGGTCCCCCGCTTCGAGCGCCTTGCCCAGTTCTTCGATGCGCCCGGGGATACTGCTGAGGAAGACATCGAGGAGACGGCGCAGCATGTCGACCCGGTTGTCCGTCACCCAGAGGGCCGCTTCGACGTCGAACACGGCTTCCTCGCCATCCTCCACGGCTGCCTCGACCGCTTCCTTGGCGCGATGCCGTTCCTCTTCGGTGGCTTGGCGCTCGCGGATCTCTTGCTGGAGTTCCTCCTGCGCACGCTTGCGCCGGAGCACCTCTTCTTGCAGCTCCATCGTCCGCGCTTCGACGCGCTCTTCGAGCAACAAATGGTGTTTTCGCAACGCGTCGTCGCGTTCCTGAATCTGCGCCAGCATGCCGTTGAACTCGTCCATCAGCACGCCGAACTCGTCGTTGCGCTGCTTGTCGATGCGCAAACTGTAGTCGCGTTTCTCGGCAACCGTCTTGGCGAGGGCGGTCAGTTCGGCGATGGGGTCGGAGATGGTCCGCTGCAGGCGGGACGACAGCAGCAGCGCCACGCCCACACACAGTGCCATGACGATGGCCACGGCAAGCGCGTAGCCCCACATACGGGAACGGATGCCGCTCATCTCGGACTTGAGATAGACCGTGCCCAGGCGCTCGCCCTGGAACTCGATGGGAGAGAAGATCGTCTGGAAGCCTTCGGCGACGCCGATGGTCTGGTCCAAAGGCGGGGTGTCGGGCAGGTCCTCCACAACGCGGCCGCGGAAGTACCGTGCGAAGATCGCGCCGCCACGGGTATAGATGCAGGCCGAGACGATGCGGGCGTTGACGCTCTGCATGGCCAGCGCCTCGGCCGCTTCCCCGGGTCGGTTGCCCAGCAGGGCCGCGGCACAGTGGTAGCCCGTCAGGGCGGCGTTGGTGCGCAGCTCGTTCTCCAGCGACTGGTTCAGCTCGGCCACGTCGAAGAGGACCATAGCGGCGCCCAACAAGAGCAGCGCGGCGCTGGTGACGGTGGTGATGAGCACGGTGAGTTTATGGCGGACAGAGAGATCCCGGAACCATCTATCAAAGCGTTCGACGCGGCGTCTTTTCAGTAGAATGGCCGCCGAACTCCGCGCGCGGCCGAGCACCTCCCCCGGGGAAATTTCAGCCTTTCTCTTCTGGCGACGTAGCATAGTCAATCAAACGGCTCAAGAGCGCCAAGTCGCTCTCACGGCCTGGGTTAGGGCTCGCGCAAGAATAACTCCACTGTTTTCGCATCTCATCTTCACGCCACCTTCGAGCCCTTACTTTACCACAATTCGCGCCACGAGTTCCCGTGCCCCCGCGCCGCTGACTTGCAGCGAAAGCCCCAAGGAGTATAATGATCATCAACGAGGTGTTCGCGAGAGTCATGGTGGATTATTCGAGCCTTGGAAACGCGGTCGAGCTGTGGTCGTCATGGGGGTTCGAGCCCTGGCAACATGGCGAGATGGCGGGCGTGTACCGGCGCGTGACCGTGCGTAAAGGGTCACTGCTGGGCGATGTCGCGCGCTACTACGCCGACGATTACGTGGTCTGGCGGCACCGCAGCGAAGCCGACTGGGCCATCGTGACCGGCACGTGGCGCCCGGTGCGCGACGTGATGACGCAGCGCTTCGTGTTTGTGGACGAAGCCGCCGACGGTAAACGAAAGTGCCGCTCGTTTCTGTTGGGCTTGCGGGGATTCCTGGAGGTCTACGGATATCGTATCGGCGGCGGTGGCGACAAGCGGATACGCGACCTGACGCAGTTGATCGATGCGGCCTGGAACGGTACTCAGACGGGTACGGGCCGTGCATAATATAAGGTAACCCTTTGCAGAAAACGCGGAGGTAAACGCAATGTTAGCCTTGCTGTTCGCCATTGCCGTGGCGGCGTACGTGGCCGCCTATTTCATCTACGGCCGTTACATGACGCGTGTCTATGACCTGGACAACGCGCACAAGACCCCGGCGCAAGAGATGAACGACGGTCTCGACTATTGTCCCACGCACCCGGCGGTATTGCTGGGCCACCACTTCGCCTCGATCGCGGGGGCGGGGCCTATCGTGGGCCCCATCGCGGCAGCGGGCGTGTTCGGCTGGCTGCCCGTGTACATCTGGTGCGTGCTCGGTTCCATCTTCATCGGCGGGCCGCACGACATGGCCGCGGTGGTCTCGTCGATCCGGCACCAGGGCCGCTCCATCGGCGAAGTGGTCGACCACTGGATCGGTCATCGGGCCAAACAGTTGTTCCTCAGCTTCACGTGGCTCACGCTGGTGCTGATCATCGCCGTGTTCCTGCAACTGGCCGCCAGCACACTCGCCAAAACCCCCGCGGTCGCATTCGCCAACACAGTCTACGTGTTGCTGGCGCTGGTTTTTGGCGTACTGGTATACCGGCTGCGCCTGCCCCTCTTGTTCATGACCATCATCGCCGTCCCGATCGTGTTCGGGGCCGTGTGGTACGGCAATTCCGCGGCCTGGGTGCAGTCGGTCTTCGCACTCACCGCCGGCCAGTGGCGGTTTATTCTCATCGGCTACGTCTTCGTCGCCTCGATCCTGCCGGTCTGGTTCCTGCTACAGCCTCGGGACTATCTCGCCTCGTACCTGTTGTACGCCGCGTTGATCGTGGGCACGGTGGGCATGTTGTTCGGCGCGACGCGCTACGAGGTGGTGCTGCCGGCATTCGTGGCGTTCAGCCCCAAGGAAGCCATGTATCTGTGGCCGCTGCTGTGCGTGATGGTGGCATGCGGGGCGATATCGGGCTTCCACTGCCTGGTGGGCAGCGGCACCACGTCGAAACAACTCAAGCAAGAGAGCCATGCCGTCTTCATCGGTTACGGTTCGATGCTGATCGAGGGAATCGTGGCCATCATCGCGCTCGGTACGATCATGGTGGTGGGTGTAAGCTCGGAGGCCAACCCGCTGGAGGTGTTTGGGGCAGGTTTCGGCAAGTTTGCCGTGCTGGTGGGCTTGGATGAAACCGTGGGCGCGATGCTGGGCCTGCTGGCTATCAACTCGTTTATCCTGACGACGCTGGACACGGCCACGCGCCTGGGGCGCTATCAGCTCCAAGAACTGAGCAACATGAAGCTCGATCGGTTCTCGGCCACGATCCTCAGTGTGGGCGCGGCGCTGGTCCTGCTGTTCGTGAAGACGGGCGACGTGCCCGCCTGGAAAGTGATCTGGCCGGTGTTTGGCGCGTCGAACCAGTTGGTGGCGGCACTGGCCCTGCTGACGATGGTGGTGTGGATCACGAAGGGACTGAAGAAAAACGCCGCGTTCCTCAAGTATCCGATGTACTTCATGGTGGCCACGACGCTTACGGCGCTGGTGCTGCTTATCCGCGGCAACATCGTCAGCACGCCGGGCGCGCCGGCCAATTATCCGATCGTCGGTGTGGCCGCACTCCTGTTCGTGCTGGCGGTGATGCTGATCGTGGAGGCCTATCGGGCGCTGAAGTCGTCGGCCCGAGTCGAATAATAGGACGCGGATCGGCGCGGATGCTATGGATCGGCGCCGATCGGCCGGTCCCGTTGTCACCAAGCTCCAGCCGAGTCCATCAGCAACCAATTGCACCCACAACTGATCCGCGAAAATCCATCATATCCGCGCAGATCCGCGTCCTATTATTCGACTCGGGCCTAGGCGGCGGGTTCTTCGATGGCGCCTTCGCTACGCGCGACGACCACCGTGCCGACAGAGTCGCCGGTGACGTTGACAAACGTGCGGCACATGTCGAGCATGCGGTCGACGCCGATCACGATGCCGATACCTTCGATGGGAATCCCCGCCGTCTTCAAGACCACCGCCATCAGCCCCACGCTCGCTCCCGGTATGCCAGCCGCGCCGACCGACACGATTACGGCGGTGAGAAACACGAGTAACTGCTGCTGGAAGGTCAGGCCCAGGCCGTATACCTGCGCGATGAACAAACTGGCAACGGCCTGATACAGCGCCGTGCCGTCCATGTTGATCGTGGCGCCCAAGGGCAACACGAAACTGGCAATCGACCGGCCCGCACCGACGCGGCGCGACGCGCAGTCGATCGTGACGGGCAGTGTGGCCGAACTGGACGACGTGCTGAAGGCCAGTTGCAGCGCAGGCGACATGCCCCGCAGGAAACGCAGCGGCGAGACCCGTCCGAGCAGGGGCAGCACCAGGAACGACAGCACGCAGAAGTGCAGGAACAGTCCCAGTACCACCGTCATGCAGTACTTGCCCAGGGCCAACAGATAGTCGATGCCCATGGTGGCCACGGCCTTGGCCATCAAGGCGAACACGCCGATGGGGGCGAGCATCATGATCCACTTGACGATCGTGATCATGGCGTGGTCCATGGACTTGAAGAAGTGCAGGGCCACCTCGGTTCTTTCGGCGTTGGCCGCCAGTGCGGCGCCCAGCAGGATCGCGAAGAAAATGACGGCCAGAATCGGCTGGTCGGCGATCACGGGGTTATAGATGAACTGCGGCAGCACGTCTTCCTGGATGCGCACCCCGAGCGAGGGTTTCTGTTCCTCGCCAACGGCCTCCCCACTGCCCGCGTCCTGCACGACCGCTTGCGCCGGCTTTATGTCTTCTCGCCCGCTGCCGGGTTGGATCAGGTTCACGCACACGAGGCCGATCAGGACGGCGATGGCGGTGGTGCAGCAGAAATAGAGCAACGTCTTAGCGCCGAGAGGGCCGAGCTTGCGTACGTCGCCGATGCCGGCCACACCGCACACGAGCGAGACAAAGACCAAGGGCACAATCACCATCTTCAGCAGGTCGATGAAAAGGGCGCCGAAAATGCCGAGATACTCGGCGACGAGGGCCTGCTGGCCCATCATGGCCAATGCCCATCCGGCGAAGATCCCCAGCAACATGGCCACGAAGATCTGCATGGCCTGTCCGATCAGCTTGGGCAGCACGAGAAAGAACAGCGCCAACGAAGCGAACAACACCAGACAGCGGGCCACGAGCGCCAGCGGGGCGGGGAAACCGGACTCCGGCCACGACGAGGCGGCGCCAAGGAACACGGAGAGTAGAACGATCAGATAGACGGAGAAACTCAGGCGTTTCATGCGGCTCCTGTGGGGGATGCGAAGGGAACCCGGCTGCTACCGCAGCCGGCCCGTCGCCGTTTGGGACGGTCTCAAGACCACCCTACCTGGGGCTGAGCAGTTTCAGCACAATGATGACGATTATGAATGGGCTGCACGCGGCCAGCCACCACTTGTAGCGAACGATAAAGGTCATGATGTCGAATTCCACGGCAGTCCCTTCCTGTATTGACGGCCTGGCCCCACAGCACCCTCTGGTGCGTCACCGAGAGGGCTCCATCCCAAGCGAATGCCAGAGATCGAAGGGGCTCTCCGGGTAGAGTAGCAGCACGAGGCCCGCGATGCACACCAAGAACGCGGCGCAGCAAGCGATCACGTTGAGAACAACGCGCTCGTGGTACTTGTCCGCGTAGAACCCCAGTAGACCGCGCACCCCGCCCAGGACGCCAAAAAACAGCGTCAACAAGGACAGCCAGGGGTGCAATATGTAGTGCATCAGGGGGAAAGACATCATCACGATCAGCAGGACGACGCCCGGCGAAGACAGATACAGACTGCGCAACCACGGATCGCGCTTCTTGCGACCGCTGGCGAGGAGTATGCGCTCGTCCAGAGCATCGTCGACGCTTTCGTCGCCGTCCGCGGGGCGCCCCTCCTCCCCATCGAGCGCGGCGAAACTGTGACCGCCCTCCCGCTCACCTTCCGCGCGCCGCCGTTCACGATGGCGGCGCGCCCGCCGCTCGGCCATGCATTCCGCACACAACTGCCGTCCGTGGCGCGTCTCCTCGACGTGCTCGTCGCAGAGTAGCTTGCCGCAGACGGCGCATTCGGCACCGCACACCTCACACAGCAGCTTCTTGCATTCATGGCAGAACCCAACGGAACTGCGAATGTCACAGACGTCACAATCCATGCGCGCATTCCCCAGTGGCCTGTACGCATTCTGAATCTACCACAAGGACAGTTCCTTTGCAATACCAAGAAAAGTACGAGGGGACAAGAAACAGGCCGGCCTGCGATCCTGATCTTGCGACTTGGGTTGGGCCTGCGTCATGAAATAGGGTTCCGGGGCTTTGACATCTCGCGCCAGCATATGCTAGCATTCGTTCCGTTGCACCAAGTAGAGGCCCCAGCCTCTCGCCTTGCGGCGCGCGCGTTGAGCAGCAAACAGCGTCTAGCCGGCAAGGCCGGTACGAGAAAGAAGTGCGTCGGGTGCAGTCCGTGCGTACACGAGGATACTTTTTCGGCAGAAGGCTGGTGTCTTCTGCCGTTTTTTTATTGTGCGCCCGGCAAAGCTGGATGTTCCAGCAATGCCCGGTGTTGCGAAGTGTGGCAAAAGGGTATGAGCCCCGTTGGAGGAACCGCCAATCGCCAGACCAAGTGAGGACAGGATTCGAATTAACGAACGAATCCGGGCGCGGCAGGTACGCGTCGTTGACGAGGCGGGCAATCAGTTGGGGATCATGAGTCCCCAGGATGCCTTGCGCGAAGCCGAGGACCGGGGACTCGACCTGGTCGAGGTGGCCGAGAAGGCCACGCCGCCCGTATGCCGCATCATGGACTACGGGAAATACCGCTACCAGCAGAGCAAGCGGGCCAAGGAATCGCGTAAGAATCAGCACGTCATTATCGTCAAGGAGATCAAGTACCGCCCAAAGATCGACAAGCATGACTTCGATTTCAAGACGAATCATGTCCGACAGTTCCTGAAGGAAAACAACAAGGTCAAAGTGACCATCATGTTCCGTGGCCGCGAACTCGCTCATCCCGAATTCGGGCGCAATATTCTGCAGGACGTGGTGGAGGCGACCGAGGATCTGTGCCAGGACAAGCTGGATTGCTCGCGTACGCGGCTGGAAGGCCGCAACATGAGCATCGTCTTGACCCCTGCCAAGCAGGTGTAGTTCACAACACGATCTTTGAGCCTGGTCGAACACGGCGGCTTGACGAGTGCGGGAAACCGCAAACCGGCGCGGGCTGTCCAATAGGATAGGGCTGTGCTCGCGCCCCAAGCAGGCGAGAAGCGAAAGTCCCAGGAGGTAGACGTATGCCGAAACTGAAAACGAGGAAATCTGCCGCGAAGCGGTTCAAGAAGACGAAGAACGGGAAGGTTCTGCACCACCGGGCCTACGCGGGCCACCTCAAGACCGCCAAGTCCGCCAAACGCAGGCGCAACCTGCGCAAAAGCACCGTGCTCGCCGCGGCCAACATGGCCGCGGTCAAGAAGATGCTGCCGTACTAGCGGATCCCTGAGTGTAGAACCCCGAACCCGCCGAATAGGCAGTTCCCAAGTAAGGAATCGATATCATGCCACGTGCAACCAATGCTCCTGCTTCTCGCAGCCGCCGGAAAAAGTTTCTCAAGTTGGCCTCCGGATACCGGGGTAGCCGGCATCGCCTGTACAAGACCGCTCGCCAGGCCGTCGAGCACAGCGGCGTCTATGCGTATCGCGACCGCAAGGCCCGCAAGCGCGACTTCCGCAAGCTGTGGATCGCCCGCATCAACGCGGCCAGCCGCGCCTGTGGTCTGACCTACAGCCGCTTCATGCGCGGTCTTAAGCTCGCCGAGATCGACGTCAATCGCAAGATGCTCGCCGAGATCGCCGCGACCGACGAGGTCGCCTTCGGCCAGTTGGTGGAACAGGCCAAGCAGCAGTTAGATAACGTCTCCTGACGCAGGCGGACTGGCTCGGGCGTTTGTACACCCGGCTTTGTTCGCGGAATGCAGGGCGCCGCGTCTGGTTCCCGCCGCACATGCGGCGGGCTGGACGTTGAGCGTAGTTTTTGGACTGTTGGACTGTTGGACTGTTGGACGGGGGACGCGGCGCACCGGCGCCCACCCGGCCGGCCACCTTGTAGACAGGATGTTTGACGATGCGCATTGTTCCTGCAGTCGATATCCGCGGAGACCTCTGTGTGAACCTCGTTCAGGGGGACTACGCGCAGGAAACGGTTTTCTCCGATGACCCCGTTGCCCAGGCCGTCCGCTGGCATGAGTTGGGCGGCGCCATGGTGCACGTTGTCGATCTCGATGGCGCCAAGAGCGGCCAGTGCTGCGTCGAGCAGCACTTGCGCGCAATGGCCCAGGCCGGCGTGCCGTTCGAGGTCGGCGGTGGCATTCGCAACCTCGACACGATCGCCTTCATCCTCGGGGCCGGCGCCGAGCGCGCCATCCTCGGCACGGCGGCCCATCGCGACCCCGAATTGCTCCGCAATGCCTGCGCCCGGTTCCCCGGCCGGATCGTCGTCGGCATCGACGCCCGTGCCGGCAAGGTGTCGCTGAGCGCTTGGGACGAGGACACCGACACGGACGCGGTCGATTTCGCCCGCCAGGTCGAATCGGCCGGCGCCGCGCGCATCATCTTCACCGACATCCAGAGCGACGGCATGATGCAGGGGCCCAATGTGGCCACCACCCGCGCCGTCGCCCGGGCCGTCTCGATCCCGATTACCGCTTCGGGCGGTGTGTCTTCGCTCGACGACGTGCGTGCATTGCGCGACGCCGAACAGGACGGCATCGACGAGATCATCATTGGACGCGCCCTCTACCTGGACACGTTCACGTTGCCCGAAGCCATTGCTGCCGCGCAGGGGGGCACATGACACCTCGCTTCGACACCGTTACCATCATCGGAGTAGGCCTGCTGGGCGGCTCCCTCGGGCTGGCAATGAAGGCACGCGGCATGGCGGGCACGGTGCGAGGGGTGGGGCATCGTGCGTCTTCGCTCGAACAGGCGCGCGCCGTCGGCGCGGTCGACGAGACGTACCTCGACCCCCTTGAGGCCGTTCCGGGCGCAGACCTGATCGTCGTCTGCACACCGGCCGCGCTCGTGCCCGGCATGCTCGACACGATCCGGCCCGTCTGCTCGTCCACCGCCATCGTCACCGACGTGGCCAGCACCAAGGCGGCCATCTGCGAACACGCGCGCAACACTTGGCCCGCCCCCACGCGTTTCGTGGGCAGCCACCCCATGGCGGGCTCGGAGAAATTCGGTCCCCGGCACGCGTTCCCTGAACTCTATGAGGATTGCGTCACCATCGTCGAAACGGGCGGGCACATCGCCCAGGACGCGCGGGAGGCTGTGTGCGCCCTATGGCGCGCGCTGGGCGCCGAGGTGATCGAGATGGCCCCGGACGTTCACGACGCCGGCGTCGCACGCACGAGCCATCTGCCGCACGTCGCCGCGGCCGCGCTAGCCATGGCGGCCATAAGGGCGGATGGCATCCGCCCCCTGATCGGACAAGGCTTCCGGGACACGACCCGCATCGCCGCCAGCCGTCCGGAAGTCTGGCGCGACATCTGCCTCACCAACAGCCGCAGTCTCGTGGAAGCGCTGGACGAATTGATCCGGAACCTGGGCGACATGCGCAACGCCATCGACGAAGGGAACGCCGCGCAGGTGGAAGCGTTCTTCCGCGAAGCACGTAGCGCGCGCCTGGAGGTCGTCGACCAGAGGATCGTCGACCAGAAGGTCCAAGACGAATGAGCGGCCGCGGTCTGTTCATCACATTCGAGGGAGTTGAGGGGTGTGGCAAGTCGACGCAGTTGGAGCGCCTGAAAGCCCATCTTGAGTCGCGCGGGCGCGACGTGGTGACCACCCGCGAGCCAGGCGGGACGCCCATCGCGGAAACGCTGCGCGGCCTCCTGCTCGACCCCGCCAACAGCGCGATGGCGCCGGTGACGGAGTTGCTGCTGTACGAAGCCGCGCGCGCGCAACATGTTGCGCGCCTGATCGGTCCGGCGCTCGAAGCGGGCCAAGTGGTGCTGTGCGACCGGTTCGCCGACTCGACGACCGCCTACCAAGGCGCGGGGCGCGGTCTGGCCGAGGACACCCTCGCTGAACTCCACGCGATCGCCACACAGGGCGTGTGGCCGGATCTGACCCTCGTCATCGACCTGCCTGTGGAACTGGGCCTCAAGCGTGCCCGGCGCTCCGGCGAGGGCGACCGTATCGAACAGGAGTCCATCGCGTTCCACGAGCGTGTACGCGCGGGCTTTCTGCGTCAGGCCAAGTCCGACCCTGGGCGAGTGCGCGTCGTCGACGGCACCGGCTCGGTTGACCAGGTTGGCGCGGCAATCGGCGCGATCGTCGACGACGTACTGGAGGGCGTATGAGCTATCGCGATATTCGCGACCAGGACGCCCCGCTCCGTCTGCTGTCCCACATGCTGCGGCGCAACCGCATCCCTAACGGCCTGTTGTTCTGGGGCTTCGGCGGCGTGGGCAAGCGGTTGACGGCGATCGAAACCGCCAAAGCCATCAACTGCACCGAGGCCGAGGACGATGCCTGCGACAAGTGCCTGTCGTGTAGGAAGATCAAGAACGGCAACCACCCTGACGTTACGATCGTCACCCCGGTCAAGAAATCGCGCATTATCGACGTTGATACGGTGCGCGGCATCAACGAACTGGCCATGCTGCGCCCGTTTGAATCGCAGTGGCGCGTGTTCATCATTCAGGAAGCGGACCGGATGGGCATACCGGCCCAGAACCACTTCCTCAAGACACTGGAGGAGCCGCCGGGCAATTCGCTCTTCATCCTCCTCACCGAGCATCCGGGCATGCTGCTGGCCACGATCCGGTCGCGATGCCAGCGCGTGCGCTTCGGCGCGTTGCACCCGAGGACCGTCTGCGAACTCCTGCGGCGCGAGCGCGACCTGTCACAGGAAGCCGCCGAATCCATCGCCGCGATCGCCCAAGGGCAAATGTCGCGTGCGCTTGACCTGGTCGACTCCGACAAGCGCGAAGTGGTGCTGGACATTGTCGGCCACCTGGACGCCGGGGACGATCCGCTGGCGCTGGCGGGGGAGTTTGCCAAGTATCTCGGCACGAAGCGGGAGCGGATCAACGGGGCCATCAAGGCGGAATTTGAGGACCCCGCGCCGGGTTCCATCGGACGTGAGAATCGTGAGGAACAGAAGAAGCAGCAACTGGCACTGGCGGAGGCCCTCATCCGCCGTGATATAATGGAGCTGTTGTACCTATTCGAAACATGGTACCGCGATCGCGCTGTGCTGGCTGCCACCGGCGACCCTGGACAAGTGCTCAACCGCGACCAATTGGCGCGCTTGGAGCAGGCGGGGCCCGCCGATTTGGATGGCGCCTTGGCCGCCGTTGACAAGGCGCGGCTTTATCTCGAACGCTTTCTCAACGAGGAACGCGTTTTTCGCGACCTATTCTTCGCATTGGCGAAGGGGGCTCAGGCCCTGGCCCGGTAACTGGGCGCCACAGGAGTTAGTATGCAGCAAATCGTACGAGTCCGGCTGCGCAAGTCGACCCGCGTGATGTCATTTGTCGCGCGCGACATCCCGTTGAATCGGGGCGACGCGTGTATCGTCCGCACCGACCGCGGACTCGAATACGGCACCTGTGCGGTAACCCCGGAAGGGTGTCCCGACGACAGGGAAAAGCGTCCTCCGATGAGCGTGGTACGCAAAGCCAACTATAACGACGAGAACACCCACCAGCGCCTTGCGGCCGACGAAGAAAAGGCCCGGGCCCTGTGCGTGGGAAAGATCGAGGAACGCGGACTCCCGATGCAACTCGTCGACGTCGAGTACACCTTCGACCGGCGCAAGGTGATCTTCTACTTCACCGCCGAAGAGCGCGTCGACTTCCGTGAATTGGTGCGCGATCTTGCGCACGAGTTGCGCATGCGCATCGAATTGCGCCACATTCAAGTGCGCGACAAGGCCAAGCTGGTCGGCGGTCTGGCCGCGTGCGGCCGCGAGGTCTGTTGTGCGACCTGGATGCCTGATTTCATGCCCATCTCGATGAAAATGGCCAAGCGTCAGAACCTGTCGCTCAACCCGACGAAAATCAGCGGACAATGCGGCCGCTTGATGTGCTGCCTCAGCTATGAGAACGACCAATACGAGGCCAAACGTAAGAAAAAGCCGTCGCGGGATCAAGCCCAACCCGCCGCCTGTGCCGCGGCGTGTCCTAATCCCTGCGGACGCGAGGACGCAGCCGCGCCGGACCTGGCCGAGGCTCCGGGCGAAATGGCCCAGGCTGTGCCACCCGTGCCCGAAGCCCCCAAGACCAAACCGGGTGAGCTGTCGAGGCCCGATTCCATGAAAGCGGCCGCCCCCGATGAGGCCAAGAAGCCCCGCCGCCGGCCCCGCCGGCGCCGCCGACGCCGCAAGCCCTCCGGCCCGGCCTCAGGCAAAGACGGCCCCTCGAACTCGTGACCCCCGCGCTGGTTGACACCCACTGCCACCTGCAGTTGGAACGTTTCGACGCGGATCGCGAAGCCGTTCTGTCCAACGCGCTCGAAGCCCTCGCGTGGGTGGTCGTCGTCGGCGACGACCTCGAATCGAGCCGGGCCGCCATCGAGATGTGCGGCGAACGGGTCTACGCTACCGTCGGCGTCCACCCCCACCACGCCGCCCACGTGACGGACGAGACCATCGAAACGCTTGCCACGCTCGCGCAGCGCCCCGATGTTGTAGCCGTTGGCGAAATCGGCCTCGACTACCACTACGACTTCTCGCCACGCCCGGATCAACGCGCCGCCTTCGAACGCCAACTGGGGTTAGCCGCACGCCTCGAACGCCCGGTCGTCATTCATTGCCGCGAAGCGGACGAAGACCTCGCCGCCGTCGTCGAACCCATGCTGGGCGGCCTGCACGGGGGCATCATGCATTGTTTTGGCGGCGACGCGGCCTTCGCCGAACGTTGTCTGGGATGGGGCTTCCACATTTCGTTCGCGGGCAACGTGACATTCCCCAAAGCGGAGACATTGCGCGACGCCGCGCGAGTCGTGCCCATGGACCGTCTGCTGGTGGAAACGGACAGCCCGTATCTCGCTCCGCAGCCGGTCCGAGGCAAACGGTGCGAGCCGGTGCATGTCGCGCACACGGCCGCTTTTCTGGCGGACCTGAAGAACGTGTCTCTCGACGAGTTCGCCCAGCGCACAAGCGAAAACGCCGGGCACGTCTTCAGCGTCAATATCTGAGGACTTTGGTCCGAATATTCCTTCCAGGCCTATTCGTGGATGCACACTTACAGGTTTTGGTGGTGACGGAACACGCCAATCTTCCCCCGGTATCCTAACTCGAACGCCACACCCACCGGCACAACGCTAACTGAATAGCCAACGCTCCCGACGCATCCGCGACGATGTCGGCTACCTCAAACGAGCGGTTGGGGACAAAAAGTTGGTGCACCTCGTCGCTGGCGCCATACAGGGCGGCGAACAGGAACGGCGCCCAGAACTGTACGGGGGCGCTGACCACACTGCGACCGCGCCGGATACCGAGGGAAACCACCGCGGCCAAGCCCGCGTACAGGATCGCGTGGGCCAGTTTGTCGGCGCCGGGTGGCAAGAATCCGGGTTGCGGCGGGGAAGTGTCCGCGGAAAGGACGAAGAGCGCGGCGCAGTAGAGCACGGTGGCGATCAGGTATCTTCGGCTCAAAGCTGAGGCGCCCCCGCCCGGCGGTAGCTGGCCGTCATCCCACCCGTCTCATTGAGAAAGAAGGTCCAGTAGTCGCCGTCGATCCCGATCGAGTTCAACGGATTGAAGGGGGCGGTTCCGTTGGCCCCGACGGGAATCTCGCCCGCCAGCGTGCGTCCAATGGGAGTCTCCCAACTTCGCATCACGCCGTCGGGACCACAGGAGAACAGCAGCGTCGTGTTGCCGCCCGCGGACAGCAGGTCGGCCAACAAAAACAGGGTCTCCATCGCCTCGTATTCTCTCGCCCGAACGAAGTCGAGTGCCATACGGAAAGCGGCGGTGGAGTCCACGAACCAGAGATAGGCGGTCAACGGCAGCAACTCGTCAGGCCGGTCAGCGTAGACGGCCTGCGGGACGTCCCGGCGGGGGAACAGAACCCGTTTGCGAGTGGTGCGCGCCACGAGCGCATCGCGGCGCGCCACGAGTGTGGGCCGCCGCGAGAACTGGACCGGCTGCACCATACGGACGATCTCGATCCCGACCGACACGGGGAATTCGGGCGCGGAAGGCCCGCCGGGTCCGAGCCCGAACGCCGCCGGGTCCGTCCATACGTCCATGGGTATGGGGACTACTGGCAAGAAGGCGTAGGGCGCCAGCACCCCGGGCCGGGCCGGGTTCACCCCGGCCGCTTCCGGCGCCACGACCGCGCTGAGGGGCAACAGTTGGGGCGGGATCCCCGCGACAACACTGTCGAGGGAACGCAACTGAGCGGGATGCAAAGCCCCGTTGTCGAACAGGAATACGCCCCTCGAACGCCAGAAAATCTCCGCGTCGGGCGCTTGCCCTAACTCCACTGGAAGCGCCTGCCGCCCTTGGCCGTCACGCTCAGCGTAAGCCGCCATGGTGAAACACAGTTGCATGGCCAGCCGCGCGTGGGCGCCGCCTGCAGCGGAAGGATCGCGCCACAACGACACGATATTCAGCGCCTCGCCGGACGCCAACTCGGACAGACGGGCACGTATGGCCTGGCGCTCTTCGGGCGTGAGCAGAGGGGCCGTCCGCGCCAGCCAGGCCGCGGCGGCCTGCATGGCGGCGGCATCCAACGCCGGGTCTTTGGCGATCAGGTGGCTGAATCCGCCGCCCAGGGCCTCACAGGCGGAAACCGCGGAGAGATAGGCCGCGCGATTCGATAGGGGCAGCGCGTGTTCCCAAAACCGCGCCAAGGGTTCGGTGAAGGCGTGGGCTTTGAAGTGTTCCTCGAAGAACGTCCGCCAAGCCGCGTCGGTCAGCCCGGTGTCGTTCATCGCGGCGAGAACTTCGTTGGCAGCGGCCGCGCTGGAGTCAGAGGCAAGAGTTTCGAGGGCGGGGGTCAGCCGGAGTTTGACGCGTGCGGGCAAGGCCGTGACCGCCACAGGCTCTTCATCGGCCTGTTGGGCCTGGGGAGCCTCGCCGCCGGATGTTGGCGCGCTGTCCGCCGCCCAAACGCCTGCCGCGCAGACGCACATCAGCATTGCCAAGGCCATCAATCTCGGAGGGGGCACGTTCATAGGCTCGGATCCACTCCGTCTCAGACCAGGATGCCCCATTCTGAACTGCCGCCGCCGTCCCGTTCAAGCCGGCCCGATGGCCATCTCACAGGTACAACAAAGAGCGAGAGCGAGCATGTCTTGCGACATTCTCGCTCTCGAAGAGTCTGTAGGGGTTACGATGACAAT
>JAACEL010000372.1 GCA_011682535.1 Nitrospiraceae bacterium
CCGCACTCCGCAATAGACTCGCTACCACAGGCTCAAAGGAGCATAACAGACATCGTACGTCTCCCATGGCCTACTCTTACCCGCCGATTTGGGATCCCCCTGCGGCCTTGTATCGCTTTCACCTGCATGCTAGGCTGAGTTCTTCGCTTCCTAAGAGATTGAACACTGCCGATTCGAACTGCGTTTAGTGGGAGATGCCACATGGCCGAGATAGACCGCTACCTCCAGATGATGGTTGAACACGACGCCTCGGACCTTCACTTCTGCACGGGCTGCAAACCGATCTTCCGCAAGGACGGCTCGATCGTTCGGATGCGCGAGGACGAACTGGACGCCCAAAAGGTGAAGACCCTCCTCTACGAGATCATGCCCCAGCCCAATGAGGAGGAATACAACGCGACTAACGACACGGACTTCGCTTATGAACTTCCAGGCTGCGGCCGGTATCGGGTCAACATCTACCGCGACCAGCGGGGGGTGTGCGGCGCGTTCCGGTTGATCCCGGCCGAAGTACTCACGTTTGAGCAACTCAAGCTGCCTGAGGGCCTGAAGAAACTGTGTGCCCTCAGCAAGGGGCTGGTCCTGGTCACCGGTCCTACCGGTAGCGGAAAATCGACCACACTGGCCGCGATGATCGACCACATCAACAAGACTCGGACGGACCACATTCTTACCATCGAGGATCCGGTCGAGTTTGTGCATCCCAGCCACCGGTGCCTCATCAACCAGCGTGAGGTGAACTCACACACCGAGAGCTTCCAGCGCGCGCTGCGCGCGGCGCTACGGGAGGATCCCGACATCGTGCTGGTGGGCGAGATGCGCGACCTGGAAACCACCCACATCGCCATCGAGACCGCCGAAACCGGCCATCTCGTGTTCGGCACGCTGCACACGACCACGGCTATCTCGACCATCGACCGGCTCATCGACCAGTTTCCCGCGGGCCAGCAGCAGCAGATCCG
Source organism: Nitrospiraceae bacterium (assembly GCA_011682535.1). Lineage (GTDB taxonomy): Bacteria > Hydrogenedentota > Hydrogenedentia > Hydrogenedentales > SLHB01 > JAACEL01. The sequence goes on from JAACEL010000372.1 coordinate 963, forward strand.
CACGATGCTGGCGTCTACCCTCAAGGCCATCATCGCTCAGGAACTGCTCAAGAAAAAGGGCGGCGGGCGTGTCGCAGTCTTGGAAATTCTGATAGTCAACCCCGCGGTGTCAATGCTGATACGGGAATCCAAGAACTCGCAGATCATGAGCATCATGCAGACGGGCCAGAAGCTCGGGATGACGATCCTCAACCAGGAACTGGCCCGTCTCGTCAAGGAAGACATGGTCGAGCCGGAAGAAGCCTGGCGCAAGGCCGTGGATAAAGAAGATCTGCTCAAGAACTTCGAGGCGCAAAGCATCGACTTCAAACCACCGGAGGACTGAGCGAGCTTGCGTTCGACACGCGCTCCCAAGTTGCACACTTGTCAATGCCCATGCGTTAGCGGTGTGCGTCAGAGTCGATGGTGAAGAAATCGCTCGAAACGGCCTAACCACGCCCATAGGACGTGGCATCGCCGGCCGTTTCCCCTGTCATTTCGAGCGCAACGAGAAATCTCATGCCGCTTATGCCGCCGCTAGCCCACGCGCAGAAACCCGCGCGACAGGGACTTCGAGATCGCTCCTTTCGGTCGAGATGACAACTCCCCCCGATTGGGCGGAACGACACTCGGTATCTGTCCTCACTCGCTACGGTGCATCACGGCAAGAACCGCGACAGACACTTCCTTATCTCTCCGAAATGGGAAGATGCAGGCTGGACACCGCTTCCTTTCCCGGCCCCCCAAAAGTAAAGCTGGCGGAAACCCTTTCAGGTTTCCGCCAGCTTGTGTGTTTTGCTAGCTAGTTGGCGCTAGGCCTTGGCGCGGCCGAAGCGGCGGACGAACGCCATCAGCGAGGCCACTGCGAGGAGCAGGGCGGCCACCGGAGGCATTGCCAGCGCAAGCTTGGCTGCGTAGACCACAGGCACCAGGATGATGCGTACCACGGTGGCCAGGAACGGACTCTTGGCAACCACGTCGGCAATGGCCGGGCTGATCCGGTAGTAGGTGTCGACCGCCGCCGTACCGATGGCGCTGTTCAGCAGGTACGTGTCACGCACTGCACGCAGCGTATCGATTTCGGTAGCCATCGGCGTACCGTAGGCAGCCGTCGCGATGAAGCACGGACCACCGCCGCCGCCGCCACTGTCGCCACCAGCCGCGATCCCGATGAGGGCCGCGGCAAGGCCAAGCAGGATGAGCCAGATGCCCTGGACTCCGCCACCCGCACCCTTGTAGGTGTAGACGTCCTGGAGGACGACGACCGGCTGGGCCGAGTTGGAGTCGAGGTAGATGGCGATGTCGACTGCGACATCGTTTGTGATACCAGTGTCGGTGTACGCCGGCGCCGTGAAGGCGACGGAGCACTCATCCAGACCGTCGTTGGTGGGCGTGACGTTCGGGTAGTCGCCGAGGGCGGCCGCCAGCGGAGCGCCGGTACCGTCGACCGGGAAGTCGCCGAAGGCCACCTGGACCCACTCGAATCCGCCGTTGGGTGCGGTGATGTTGAGGGCCGTACCGCCAGCGGCAGGACCACTGGCCGTGCCGCCGTCGAGCTGCACACCCGCCTTGATGTTGTCGGGCAGGTCTAGACCGCGAGCCCGCAGGCTGAATGCGCTGAAGTCGTAGATACGGGCCACGACGGTGTCAACCACCGTAGCGCCGTCCGTCGCGGCCGTGATGGCCACGTCGGCCGCATCGACGGCCTCGCCGGCGATGAGGGTCGACTGGTAAGCGCTCGAACCCAGCGTCGCCGTGGTAGTACCGGTGCCGTAGTCGAAGTCGCTATCCAGCGAGAACAGCGTGAGACCGGCTTGGACGTTGGCGGCGGTGAGGGCCGGCGTGGTATCGGCCACCGGGAACTCGAGGCTGGCGTACTGCGAGCCACACCGCGTGTAGCTGAGGTCGACTTCGGGGTAGAGGGCTACACCGAGCGCCTGCGTGTTAAGCGAGGCGCCCAGCGGATAGGTGTTCTCGTACAGGTGGACCGCGAAGTCCCAGATGTTGCTGATCGTGGCGCTACCGGCGCCGGAAGCGATCAGGTTAGAGAACACATCTGCGGGGTTCTTCGAGGCGCGGGCGATACCGTATGGAGCGGAGAGCTGCTTGCTCGCCGCTTGGCCCGGTACCGTCAGCTTTGCCGCACCAAGCACGCCGTTGAGGGCCAGGTCGATCGCGTTGTCGTCGAGGACCTGGAACGCCGTCGACGTCACGTCGCCAGCGGTCTCGTAGCGCTTGTAGCGGAAGCCGGTGTCAGCCGCCTCGTTTCCGGGGAAGGTGTCCACGTCTCCGGCGGCGCCCGGCGGGTTGGTCACGACCACGTCGACATAGAAGAACTGCTTGTCGGCGGGGGCGGTGTTCTGCAGGGCAGGCACCACGACATAGATGTCGGTCGGCGAGTTGATCTCGACGATGTCGGCATTCTGGCCATCGAAGGTAACGGTCGCCGTGGACTTAAAGCCCTGACCCGTGATGCGGGCAATCACGCCACCGAACAGCCACGCTTCAGCGCGTGAACCCGGGAGGCCACCGGTCGACAGGCCCGCGATGGCGGGCGAGTCGGCGATGAACACCGGCCGGATGGTCTGGTTGGTGTCCATGGTTACCGTGTTGGGGTTGACGGAGGCGCCAAGGTTGACGTCGCCTTCCCAACGCAGGAACGAGTAACCGGCGTCCGCCACGGCTACAAGCGGCACCACGGTGCCGATGTTGTACAAGCCGCTCGGATCCGGAACCACCGAGCCGCCGTCGGACGGCAGGATGACGAGTTCGCGCTGGTCGACGTTAAAGACGAACACGGCCGTGACCGCCTTGTCGGCGTCCATGGTGACGGAGGTCGGGTTGATGGGACCGGCTGCGGCGCCTTCCCAGTGGTCGAAGGTGTAGCCGGCGTTGGCCGTTGCCAACAGGCTCACGCTCTGACCAATGGGGTGGACCGGACCGACCGGGTCGGGGGTAACGGTACCGGCCGCCGCGTTAGGAAGCACGGTCACGGACAGGGTGAAGGTCTTCAGGTCGAAGACGGCCGTGACGGTCTTGTAAGCGTCCATGGTGACGCCGATACTGGTAGCCGCGGCATTCGTGCCTGGGTCGAGGTCGCCCTGCCATTGGACGAAGTTCGAGTCGGCGTTGGCCGTAGCGGAGACGGCGGCCACGGAGTTGTAGGTGTAGAGATTGCCAGCGCCCGCGGGAACCGTCGTGCCGCCACCGGTACCGGCGGTATTGACGGTCAGCTCTTGCAGGCCCACGTATGTGTAAGCATCGGGGGCGAAGGCGACGTTGGTGGGGTTGGTTACATCTTCAACGCGGACATCGACGACGCCTGCCGGCAGGGCCGGACTGACGACGTACATGTATTGGGCGTTCGCCGCCGCAACGAGCGCAAACGGCACCGAATCGTCGAACAAAGCCTTGGTGTCGCCGAAATACGCGGCAAAGGCGGCCTCGACCTGCGCCAAGGTCATGTCGGTGTCAATTCCGAAGTCACCTTCGATACGAACGGCGGTTTCGACGTTCGCGGGCCCAGCATTCGGGTAGACGTCATAGATGGCCATGATCGACTTGAACGCACCGAAAAGCGAAAGTTCGCTGAGCGAAGCGAAGAAGCCGTCGGCGGGCTGTCCGGCCTGGTCGGGGTCGCGCGCCATGCGCAAACCCCACGTCAGGTCGTCGTCGCCGCCGGTATTGGTAATGATGTAGTCGGGATCGACGACGGTGCCGACATCGATGATGCTGGTCGGCAGGGCCCAGAGGGCGACGTCGGTTCCGAGCGGAATGTCGAGGCCAGTCAACTCAAGGTCAACCGTCAAGCCCTCGGGAAGCGTCTCGACTTCCGCGGCGGCCTTGCCGTCGGTCGAGGCGAGAATGCTGATTTCGACGTACTCGCCGGGGTCGACGCCGAACGGAACCAGACCGCCCGGAGGGGCATAGGAAGCGGCGGCGGCCGCCCAGGCGCCAATCGTGGCGGGAGCGGTCGAACCGTCGACTTGGTCCATGATGGCCGAGATGTCGGAGGCGACCGACACGATCAGGATGCCGGTGTCAGCTGCACCAATGGCGCCGCCGGCGATCAACTCGGCAAGCGTCGGCGCCGTGACGGCGACGTTGAGCGTCGGAGCGACGCGCACGCCGAGGGCGGCCTTGGCCGGCTCTTCGAGGTTGGCCGCGGCGCACTGGCGCAGGGCCGTGCCGATGACCGCACCGGTCTGGTCGTAGATGGGCACCTCATAGGTGGCCAGCCAGACTTCGCCGGGTTCCAACTCGCCGAACAGGTCG
>JAACEL010000373.1 GCA_011682535.1 Nitrospiraceae bacterium
CAGTCCGTCGCCCCACTGCGCCAGCCCGCGCGGATCGTGCAGCATGAGGCACCAGAGCCGATCGACACCCAGGCGCTCGAAGGTCTGTTCAATGGATGCGTCGAGATTCGCCAGATCCACCAGCCCGTCGTGGGCGGCCAGCTTCGAGGTGACACAGGCTGTACCGTTCACGCCGAGTTCACGCAGGGCGGTTCCCAACACGGACTCACTGTCGCCGTAGGCCTGGGCCGTGTCGAAGTGCCGCACCCCGGCCGCCCACGCGGCCTCGACGATGGCGCGCGCCCGCGCCGCATCCGGCTTGCCCTGCGTGTTGGCGATACCATATCCCATGCCCAGTTGCGCCGCGCCGAGGATGATGCGCGACACCGACTCGCCGCGCCACGGAATGGGGAGAAGAACACTCATCGATCTGCCCCGCCCTCCACGTCCTTCCGCGATCCGATGGGCAGCAGACTGACCAGCGGCCCCACGACGACCCCGGTCAACAGCGCCATCGGCAGAATCCAGACGAAACTCAGTCCGAGCCATTGGAAATATGCGATGCCAACCGCCATGGTGGCGCTGGCGATGCCTGCGGCGAGGGCTCCGGGAACCGTCGCCCATGGCACAAACAGCGCCATGAAGAAGAGGACGAAGAGCGGCGCGGTCAGAAGATTGACGACTTTGTAGGCGATCTCGAGCAGGTTGCCGCCGACCTGTCCCACGCCGATGCTCAGAATCACCACGGCCAACCCGACAAACACCGAGATACGCTTGGTGCGCCGCAGGCTCTGCTGTTCGGTGTCCGTGGCCGTAGACGGACGGAAACGTTCGATGAAGTCGATGGCGATGACCGAGCACGAGGAGTTCAGGCCGGACGACAGACTCGACATGGCCGCCGCGAGCAATCCGGCGACCACCAGTCCTGTAACCCCGGCGGGAAGTCCCATCACGATGAAGCGCGGGAAGAGCGTGTCGGAATTCGTATACACCTGCTGGCCATCGGGGAGCAGGTGGGGGTTCGACGTGAAGTACGACAGCAGGGCGAGCCCCAGCACGGCAAGGAACGTGCCCACGCAAATGTCGGTAATCAACGACGTACCGATGACACGTCTCGCGGCGTGCACGTCGCGCGTGGCCAGGTAACGCTGAATGGCGACTTGGTCCGACCCGGCCGTACACACGTACCAGGTGAAACTGGCCGTCATCGCCCCCATGATGGTGATGCGCGCGTTGGGGTCGTAGGCGATCTTCAATGGATCCCAGTTGGACGCCCATTCGCGCGGCCACCACGCGCCGACACCGCCCATGTGATAGGTAATGAGCGCCAGCGTGAGTCCCGCGCCGCCGAACAAGATGACCGTCTGCACCACGTCCGTCATCACGACCGCCCGCAGGCCGCCCATCGAGGTGTAGACCACGGTCACCATGCCGAGGACCAGGCACACGATCGGCGTGGCCGACGCCGGCCAGTCCAGAAGCGGAATCAGCACCTTGCTGCTGGTGGCGTAGACGATCACCGCCATCCACATGAGACGCAGGGCGAGGAAAAAGGACGACCCAAGTACGCGCACGCTCACGCCGAGCCGCTGTTCGAGAATCTCGTAGGCGCTGGTGATTCTCAGGCGCATGATGACCGGCAGTAGAAACCAGCCTACGGTGAGGAAGATGAGCGGATAGGACAAGTATATGCCGCAGATCATCGGGCCGTGCTTGATCATCTCACCCGGGATTGCGAGGTAGGTCAGCGTACTGAGCAGCGAGGCGAACATCGACAGCCCCACCGCCAACGGACGCATGTTGCGCCCGCCCAACAGGTAGTCTTCGCGCGTCGCCGTGCGCCGGGCGTAGTACCAGCCCACGCCGATCAGCCCCGCGACGTACAGCGCAATCACCACCCAGTCCACCGAATGCATCCGGGGCGGCACACGCCGCCCGATGTGCAAGATGGCCTGGGCAGCGCCTACCCGCACGTCCGCTTCAGCGTCATCCAGCATCGTCACAAGCAGGTCCAAATCGCCGCGGTCGCCCACCTCGCCGAACGCGGCCGCCGCCTCGTATTTCTCCCCTTTGGCGCCGTTCTGAGCGTAAGTGCGTAGCGCCTCCTCGAACTCGGCGGCGTGGGCGCCCTCGGAGGCGAGACACCAAGCCGCGCTCACCAGATAGACACGCGCCGTCGAATCGGCCGCCTCCGCTCGTGCGGCTTCGGTCAGTGCAGCCAGCGTGGACGGGGATGCTTCTCCGAGATGCCGTAGCGCGTAGGCCGCGGTCGAGCGCGTGCGCGCTTCCGCGTCGACAAGCAGCGCGCCCAACGCTTCGCCGCCATCCGCCGGCTTCGAATGCGCCAGCGCCCACCGCCCATAGGCGGCAAAGACCTTCGGATCAGCGGCGATCGCGGCCTCAGCGGCAGCTACTTCTTCCTCCGAAAATGCGTGCCCGAGTTTCGCAAGCGTTTCGATGGCGTGAAGCCGGTCGGGGCCGCTCGTATCGAGGAAGGCCGCTCTAATCCAATCCACGTACTGCGCACGCGCCTCCTCCGTGCGTTCGGCGCGCGCTAGAACGCGCCAGATGCCAATGCGATACTGCGGCTCGTTCCCGTTGACCGCGAGTTCCGCCTTGAAGGCCTCCGCGACCCCCTGCTGGTAACCCAGCGCCAGCAGCGCTTCGGCCGCGTGAACCTTCACCCACCGTTCTTCTTCGGCCAACGCGCCGCGCAAGATGCCGATGGCGCGGTCGCGCAATTCAGGCGTGACCTGGGCGGCGGGTTCCTCCAGCGCCGAGAGTGGCAGCGCCACAAAGCACGCTACGAAGAACAGAAGACAACGCGTTCGGACAGTCTCGCGGCGCCATTTCATCGGCATGGGTTCCCCAGGTTGCTCATCAGTCGTTCAAGCCATTCTACTTGGCCGTGTAGCCACCGTCCACCGGAAGGTTGGCGCCGGTCACATAGCTGGACGCGTCGCTCGCCAGGAACACCACCGCCCCCATCAGATCCGTGTCGTTGGCAAGCCGGCCCAGGAACGTGCGGTCGCTGTATTGGCGCACGAAGGGCTCCGGGTGCGCCTCGGTGCGCAGACCCCCCGGCGACAGGCAATTGCACCGCACGCCGCTGGCCCCGTAGTAGCTGGCGATGAAACGCGTGAAGTTGATCATGCCGCCCTTGTGAAAGAAGTAGTCGGGCGCCCAAGCGTGCATGGACGTGCCGCGGTAGATGGTAGGGTCGGGCGCGATCATGCCTTGGATGGAGCCGATGTTAACGATCGATCCTGAGCCGCGCTCCGCCATGGCATCGCCAAAGGCGCGCGTGATGGCGAACAGGCCGGTGGCGTTGACCTGCATGCTCTCGGCGAAGGTCTCGATGTCACTTTCGTATCCGTCTTTCATCGGCCGCGACACGGCGTTGTTGACGAGCACGTCGACGGCGCCGGTCCGTTCGTGGATGGCGTCTCGCAAGGCCAGCACCGAAGCCTCGTCTCCCTGGTCGAATTGCATCGCGTGAACGAGTAGCCCCTCGTCACGCAATCCCTCCGCCAGCGATTCGAGCAGCGCCACGTTGCGCGACGCAACGTACGTCTCCGCCCCCGCCTCGGCCACGGCGCGCACAACTTGTCTGCCATACAGCCCGGCCCCGCCCGTCACCAATGCCGTCTTCCCCGTCAATGAAAATCTACCCAGCACTCGCATGCGGCGCCTCCTTCCCAAGTCACGTCCCGGCACGGGGACTTTATAGCAATCGGCGAAATCCCTGATGCGCCGGCGGTCCTTCCATACGATCGGTCACGGAGCCTTCACTCAGGGCTTCGGCCAACTCCGCGAAAACGCCGTCAACCGCCTCGCCATACTGGGCAACGACGTCGCCGGTGTGGGCAAGCGTCGCATAGAAAGCGACCCCCGCCAGGAATCCACGGTGCAGCATTCGTTGCGTAAAGAGCGTGCGCAATTCATTCGCCTGCTCGTGATCAAAACCAAAATGGGCCAGGCACGCATGCGCTTCGGGCACCGTCAGGGAGAGTCCATGCCGTTTGCCGGCGTCGCGCCACAGATCCTGCACCATGCGTCCAATCCGGTCCGCGTGCGCCCACACTTCCGTGTCGCGCATGGCGTCGAGGGTGGCCAAGGCTGCCACCGGCCCAACGCTCTCCGTCCAATAGGTGCTGCTGATGAACGACGTGTGCGCACCTTCCATGGCGTCCGCCGTGCCGATCACCGCGCCAATCGGGTGGCCGTTGCCCAGGGCCTTCGCGAACACGGCGATGTCGGGCGTTACGCCCAATTGAAGGTGCACACCGCCATAGCAGCGCCGCCAACCGATCGTGATCTCATCATACACGAGCAACGCGCCCACCGTGTGAGCGCGGTCGCGGACAAACGCGAGGAATCCGGGCTCCGGATCGCGGTAGCGGCACGGCTCCATGACCACCGCGGCGAGCCGATCCCCATGCGCGTCGATGATCTGCTGGAACGCGACCCGGTCTTCATAGGGGAAAGCGAACGCTGTGCCGCGTAGCTCGCGCGGCACACCGGCGGGGTCAAGACCGCGTAGCAGATGGCCCCGCAACGCGTCGTCATCGCCTAGATTGGCCGCCAGATACCAGTCGTGCCAGCCGTGGTAGCCGCAGAGGGCCACCGCCGACCGCCCCGTGGTCGCGCGCGCAATACGCACCGCCGCGGCACACGCCTCACCCCCGGCACGAAACAGCCGCACGCGCTCGGCCCACGGATGAATCTCGCAGAGGCGGTCGGCCAGTTCCACTTCTTCGGGAGGGTTGAGGGTGCACATGCTGCCCCGGGCGACGCGCTCCTGCACCGCCCGGGTCACGTCTGGATGCGCATACCCCAGCAGGCACGAGCCCACCGCGTTGTGGGTCATGTCGTAGAAATGCCGGCCGTCGAGATCCCATACCTCGCAGTCCCGCGCCTCGCGGAAGTAGGCGGGCCAGCAATCGGGCGCAAACATTTCGGGACGTTTGCTCAGAAGCTGGGCGCCGCCGGGCATCCGCTCCTTGGCGTGCGTGTACAAGTCCCGCGATTTCGAACCAACTGCCTCGTCCAACTCGTACTCCCCTTCCTCTCCATCGTAAGGAACATGGCTCCGCGGTACAGCGCCGGCAAGTTGAACGCATGGTACTGGAACGCTTCTAATAAGCACAACGATGAATCGCCAATGTTACAAAACAGGGAGCACGCGAATGCACGAGAGTCTGGTATTGAAGAAGCTGCGGGA
>JAACEL010000065.1 GCA_011682535.1 Nitrospiraceae bacterium
CACCCCAAATCGGCGGGTAAGAGCAAGCCGTGACGCCAATTGGAGACGTCGGACACGCCAAACGCGCCCACTGGCCACTCTATTGCAGAATGCGGATTGCGGAATACCGTTCCTGTCAAGAGCAGCTTGCTGGTAGAGAACTCCGCACTCCGCAATAGACTCGCTACCACCGGCTCAAAGGAGCATAACAGACATCATACGTCTCCCATGGCCTACTCCTCTTACCCGCCGATTTGGGTCACCTTCTTGACCACGAGCGGCTTGATTCCCAACGTCATTCGGATAATACGTTTACAGCATGTGTATTCCTCCGCCTTTACAAAGTCTTCTACAACCTTGGAAATACATGGGTTAGCACATGTTATTCAAGCTATTCCATACACGGATTATTGTGAGGAGCCGAGCTTTTTTCGATAGATTTTAGGGGCGGAGGCGGTGGTGCGCGAGATCCTCATAGAGCCTGCTGTAGGCTGCGCTGCCAAACTCGGCCTCACACTACCGCGTGGGCGCGTAGCGGATGTGGGGGATCTTCCAGAGGAAGATGATGGTGGCGCAGATGCCGCCGAAGGCGCTAAGATAGAACACGTAGTCGTAGCCGGTGAACCGCACGAGCAACATGCCGATGAGCAGCGCGGCGGTGGTAGCGGGGGCGGAGGTGAGAAAGGTAACGGAGGTGTAGGCGGGACGGTGCTCGATGGGGGCCAGTTTGAGGATGAGGGGCGTCCACCCGCTCATCAGTAGTCCGCCACCGAAGATTCCCACGGCGAACACCACCGCGAAGGCCCCCAGCGTGTCGGCGCGCATGATGAGCACGGAGTTCAGCGCGATACACAACGACGACAACACCAGCGCGGGTTTCGGGCCGAAGCGGTCGACCAGCCATCCCGCGAGCGCGTACGCCACGATTTGCGACGCCGTCATCATCAGGATGGGCAGGTACATTTGTTCGTCCGTCAACGCGCACCGGTCGATGAACACCGACGTCATGTACGTGCCGACGACAAAACCGAAGGAACGGAAGATCCGCCCGAGCACGATCCAGCGAACCCGGGGATCGTCGCGCAGGATAGACCCCATGTGGCTGAACGTGTCGCTCAGGTATGCCCACCCGTGGGGAAGTTCGCGGTCCATGGGGACTTCGCGGATGCGGCTGACGACGGCCAAGGACATGAACAGCAGCACGACGCCGGTCCAGCCGAGGATGACGTAGTTGGTCGGGGCGGTGGTGGTCTCGTTGACCCACCACACGAAAGCGGCGGCGCCGAGACCGCCGATGGCGGCCAGAATGCTGCGCATGCTCATCATCCGTGCCCAGTACCGCTCGTGGATGCCGTTGGTGATCACCACCTGGAACACCGGCTGGGTCAATCCCAGGGAAAAGTTGCTCAACACAAACGCCAGCACCAGCAGCAGCAGCAGTGTTTTCGGCCCGGAATAAAAGAACATCGCCCCCAGCGGAACCATCAGGAACGGCACGCGCTGGATCACCCCCAGCCGCATACAGAACGGCAGTTTCCAGCGCCGGCCCCCGGCCAGGGCCGTACCGATCGGGTTGCCCAGAGCCATCACGATGAACGAAATTGTGAACAGCGCCAGCCACGCGTCGTCGAGCCCTATCTGTTTGAAGAGAAAGGGGATGAGTGTCATCGGGCCCATGATCCGGGTGCCCGTCATAAACAGCGCGGCCTCGGAACTGCAGGTCCAGAAGTTCCACCGGTGTGTTTCCGGAGAGACTTCGTGGCCTACGTGTTCAGGCTCGTAGACTGGCTTGGATTCGGACATAAGGTAGCACCCGGTTTGCTAGTTGCAGTGCAAGCCAGACATCGTAGTGGCTGAAGGCCCGGTAGTCAAGAACTCGCCGGATGGCTCCACCGTGGCGCGCGCAGCAAGCGCAGTCTGCGTTTCCGGGTGTATCAGGCGCGCCACACCACGCACCCCGACGTTCGGGGAATTCCAGAAAAACGTGCAATAGCACCTCCAAGTATGTTATGAACTCGGCCTGTGTCCGAGGAGTTGCATGAAAGCTGAGTCTAGTATCTTTGGGAACGCGCTGTCTTGGGTGGCTGCGCGGCGTGGCCCGAAGCGGCTGATAGCGTTGCTGGCGTCTGGTTTGGTTCTGGCTGCCTGCATCCTTCCGTCGCAGTTGCTCGTTCTGCCCGCATCGATGGAAAGTATTGGCCGGCTCGCCTATCGAGGCGCGTTCCTGCTGGTTCTTCCTGCCCGTCCCTTCGCGGCCATCATCGTGCCGTACTCCAATCACCATTGGACGCCCGCCCATTACGTCGCGGCCTGTCTCATGGCCCCATTCCTCTATCTCCTGGCTTACACCCTCCTGAAACGCCTCTACCACCACTGGACCACCCACCGCGCCAAGTCCGAAGTGGACGTCAGCCGCCGCAAGTTCCTCGCGCGTTCCGCGTCGGGCATGGCGGGTGTCGCGGTGGCGGGTGTCGGCGGCCATGCGTCGCTGGTGGCGCCCGCACGCCTGAAGGTCGAACGCTACGACATGCCCATCCAGGGGCTGCCGCCCGAATTCGACGGACTGCGCCTGGTGCACGTGTCCGACACGCACTATGGTCCGTTCACCAGCAAGGCTTTCCTGGAGAAGGCGGCCGAACAGGCCAACGCCCTCGACGGCGACCTCGTCGTGATGACGGGCGACTACGTGCATTTCACGCCCGACTCCATCGAACCGGGGATCGCGCTGCTTGAAAATTTCCAGGCGCGCTACGGCAGCGTCGCGGTGATGGGCAACCACGAGTTCTGGGAGGGGGTCGGCCGCTGCCGCCGCCAGCTCGACCGTATCGGCGTGCCGCGGATCGACAACGATCGCCTGTTCCTGACCCCTGACGGACTGCAGAAGTCACCCGTCCCAGGACATTCGCTCTGCGTGGCCGGCCTGACCGATCACATCATGGACGAGATCTCGTTCGACAAGGCGCTGCACGGCGTGCCGGACGACATGCCCCGGCTGTTGCTTTCCCACAATCCCGATCCCACCGAACTCGTGCCCCGAGAGCACCGCGTCGACCTGATGCTGGCCGGCCATACCCACGGCGGTCAGATCAACCTCCCGCTCGTGGGACCGCCACCGGTCAGCATGGAGTACGGCACAAAATACATCGGCGGCCTCTGCCAAGGCCCGCGGTGTCCCGTCGTCGTGTCGCGAGGCATCGGAATCGCCCTGTTGCCGCTCAGATTCCGCGTGCCGCCCGAACTCGTCCTCGTGACGTTACACCGGCAAGCCTGACCCCCATCGTTCCCCTTCACTCTCCCTCCCCACCGCCGCAGTGCGCATGCCTCCACAACAAAATGAGGGCGACAGGCGTGGGTGGCTGGCGCAAGCGGTCCATAGCCCGCATCGCTCACGGGGTGCAAAGAAGAAACGCCCGACCCTAAGGCCGGGCGTTTCTTAGATTCAGCTAGTACTCGTGCGTTGCCACCGTTACCGGCAACCACTCCTTGGATCCGCTTCTCTCATATGAGTCAGATCCACCTCTGGAGTACGAGCCGGGGCGCAGTGGACAACGCGCTGTCTACTAGCGCCGGGTTTTCCCGGACTTGCCATCGATGGACCACCTCCTTTCCGCCTTACCCGAAGTATCCCGCCGACTCCCTGCGAGCCGCTTCGCCATCAGCAAGGGCTTGTTTGTATTTAGTATAACCCGAAGTCCCCGAATGCGCAACCGCTAACCACACATATCGTGCTTGTCTCGACACCCATACTCCCCCTTGGGGTACCAAGCCTCTCCATAGCCGCTTTTCTGGCTCTTCCCGCCGGCTATGCCGTCATTCCCGCGAAAGGGCCTGGGTTGGACGTAAAACTTGGGCATAACTTGTCATTTCGACCGAAGGGAGAAATCTCTTGCCACGAAAAATACCGGTACTTCGTCTACATACTGGCCCAGTGAAAAGACTTGGCGAGGGGGTGGGGCGAGATCTCTCCCTGCGGTCGAGATGACAGGTGAGCGGTCGAGATGACCGTTGATATGATGTCCTGTCTGATGAACCGGATTTCCACACAATCGCTGTTCACAACTCAATCCTGTTTATCTTGTTATCCCGTCAAGAAGAGATCCTCAGTCCTCGTGGTGCGACACACGGCCGCGCAGGCGTTTCTTGTCGCTTTGGTGGCGCTTACCTTCGAGACGGCGTTGTTTCGCGGCGCGGGAGGGGCGCGTCTTGCGGCGGCGCTTGGGACGGTGCGTGGCTTGGCGGATGAGGTCGGCGAGACGGTCGAGGGCGTCCTGGCGATTGCGTTCCTGCGTGCGGAATCGCCGCGCGTCGAGAATGAGGACTCCATCTTCGGTGACGCGGCGTCCGCCCAACTGGACGAGCCGGGCGCGCACGTCCTCGGGAAGCGAGGGCGAATGCGCCACATCGAACCGCAACTGAACGGCCGACGAGACCTTGTTGACGTTCTGCCCGCCCGGACCCGAGGCGCGGACGAAGTCCATGCTGATTTCGTCGTCCTCAAGCGAGATACCCGGTGCGATGTCGATCATGACTCAACTATTCCCATACTGTTTGACAGCTTCGCCGTGGCGGGCCTGATCGCGTGTGCGGAAGAACGAGAGTATCGGCGCGGTATCGGTATCCTTCCCGGTCTTCTTCCCAAACAATGGGCACTATAGCACCCTTCGCCCGCTACGCTCACCAAGCGAATCTGCGCGCGGAAACCTGCCAGCAGAACCTAACCCGCCCTCAATCGTTGTAACCTACAGAACGTATCTGACCGCGACGCGGAGCACGACGTGTCCTCTCTGGAGAACGCGTCAACCGCGTCATCCTCGCAACCGATGGCGACCGCAACCCCCGGCCAATATACACCAACATCAATTCCGCAAATACCTCGTACTGAAGGCCCGCACTGAAACTTGATCACCTTTTGCCCTTCGTGTATTCTAAGCTGGGCCGTTTTTCAGCCACCCTCGGTGGCGCGCGAGAGGAATCCTCCGTTTTTCAGGGAAGCTCTAACCGGACACACGGCCCCTCGTTGCGGAGGATGTCCCTCGATCTAACCGCACCCGTGGTCTTGGGTGGAAAGGAGAACGTATATGGCGACAGCGAAACTGACGTTCCAAGGCAAGGAGTACGATTTTCCGATCATTGAGGGAACCGAAGGTGAGATCGGCATCGACATCACCAAGCTTCGCGCCCAGACCGGCGCCGTCACGTACGACCCAGGCTACATGAGCACGGCCTCCTGCAAGAGCAATATCACGTTTATCGACGGCGAGAAGGGCATCCTGCGCTACCGCGGATACCCGATCGAGGATCTGGTGAAGCGCGCCAAGTTCCCCGCCGTGGCCTATCTGCTCATCTATGGCCATCTGCCCGACCCCAACGAACTCGACGATTGGCGCCGGCGTCTCACCATGGACAGCTACATCCATGAGGACATGATCAAGTTCTTCCAGGGGTTTCCGCCTAACGCCCATCCGATGGCCATCCTCTCGGCGATGGTCTCCTCACTCTCCGCCTACTACCCCGACACCGGGCGCGGCGAAGATATGAAGCGCAACGTGGTGCGCCTGCTGGCCCAGGCAAAGACGATCGCGGCCTACTCATATAAGAAATCCATCGGGCAATCGCGCATATACCCCCGTACGGAGTTCAGTTACGCGGCCAACTTCCTGCGCATGATGTTTGCGACTCCGGCCGAAGATTACGTGGCGCAGCCGGTGCTGGAAGACGCCCTCAATCTTCTCCTGATCGTACACGCCGACCACGAGCAGAATTGCAGCACCTCGACGGTCCGCATGGTGGGCAGCAGCCGGGCGAATCTGTTCGCGGCTGCGTCGGCGGGCATCTGTGCGCTGTGGGGCCCGCTGCATGGCGGCGCCAACCAGGCGGTAATCGAGATGCTTGAGCGTATCGAGCGCGACGGTGGCGACTGCGATCGGTTCTTCGCACGCGTGAAGGACAAAAAAGCCCGCCTGATGGGCTTTGGCCACCGGGTATACAAGACCTACGATCCGCGCGCCAAGATCCTAAAGGAAGCCACCGATCGCGTTCTCAATGTCCTGGGCATCAACGATCCGCTGGTCGAGATCGCCAAGAAGATCGAGGAACGAGCCCTGAACGACAGTTTCTTCGTCGAACGCAAGCTCTATCCGAACGTCGACTTCTACAGCGGTATCCTGTACCGCGCGATGGGTATCCCGACGGACATGTTTACGGTGATGTTCGCCCTGGGCCGTATCCCCGGCTGGATTGCGCAGTGGCGCGAGATGCGCTCGAACCCCAACCAGCGTATTTGCCGTCCGCGGCAGATCTACATTGGCCCGACGACGCAGTCGTTCTCGGGCGACAACTAGCCCACCGCACGAACACACGCTTTGGGGCGGCCGCGTCAGTCTTGGCGTGAGCCGCCCCAATCCTTTAGTAGCCGTCTCATGTTTTTGGGGTCGTCGTGCCAGGCAATGGCGCGGTCGTAGTCGGCGTACGCGCGCTCGCGCCGCCGGAACTCGGCCGTGTGAAACAGACGCCGCCCCCCTTTTCCTTCCCGCATCCCCATGTGGGCGTGCAGCATCTCGTGAAACATGATGTAGCGCACGAAGAAGTCCGGCACGAAATCCTGGTCCAGTAGCGGATGGATGCGAATTACGTTCTCGGCCTGTAAATAGCTGCCGAATCGGATCGATCGGCGGCGGCGGCCTTGCGACGGCATCCGGCCCCAGGTGACGTGCGCCTGCACCTCGTTGTCGAACTCGGCCGCGTTGACCTCCGCGAAGAGCGCGGCGAGATCGTACACCCACCCGCGCGTGCGCAGGATGATGCGGCGGCGGGGTCCGGGGCGAATCTGGTGCGATTGCTCGCGGATGAAGGCGTTCACCGCTTCGCCGGCTTTCTTGGCGCGCGGCGATCGGATCCAGGTGGCCAGCGCGCGAACCACGCGGGAGTCGGCGGACAGGAACATTCTGTGGGCGCGCACTTTCGCCGCCTTGCCGGAATCATGATGCCGCACCGTCAGCATGCTGGAAGCGTTGTCGGTGATGGTGAGATGAATGTGCAGCCCGGAGTGGGCCTCGAGTTGGGAATGCAGCGTCCGCGCGTCGCGCCAGGTGAATTCCAACTGCATCTGCTGGTCAAACGGCTCGCTAGTCACGCTCGTCCACCAGTTTCGTTTCGGCGTGAATGGTGTTGTCTTCGAGAAGCACGCCGCCCGCGTCTTTCCCGATGTGAATGCCCACTGTCTGGCCGCCTCCACGCGTGCCGCGGATGGTGTTGCCGCGAACGACGGTTCCGTTCGTCTCGCCGTCGATAAACAAGCCGAACCCGTCGTTGTTTTCCACGGTGTTGCCGACGAACTCGATCCGGTGCGCCGCCATCGGCTCGTCCTCTTTACGCCAATACACACCGCCCTTGGCGTTCCCGGCGATGGTGTTGCCGCGGATGACGTTGTCGCTGTCTTTGTGGCCGATGGACATGCCAACGCCGGCGTTGTCACGGAACTCGCAGTTTTCCACGGTGGCGTGCCGCACGCGCCAGCAGAAGAAGAACCCGTCGCCGTCGTTGCCGATCGAGCGGCAGCCCGTGATCACCGGGCGCTGGGATCCGCTGCCCGGGTGCAGCCCGCCGCCTCCGTTGCCTTCGACCCGGCAGTTGCGCACTTGCACGTCGTTGGACTGCTGAAAACTGATGCCGTCACCGTTGTAGCCGCGCACTACGCAGTCGGCGATGACGCCGGCGTCGCCCTGATAGAAGAAGATGCCCGCGCCCCGGCACCCGCTAACTCGAATCGGGTTTTCCTCGCGGTTGCCGTCGATCACCAGGTTTTCGATCCGGAATTCCTGCACGTGGTAGGCGCTGATGGCGGGGAAGACCGTGGCCGCGAAGGCCTCGTGGGCCATCATGCAGTCGGCGTTGAGTGGACGGCTGATCGTAAAGTAGTTGCCGTCGCGGTTGAGAATGGTAGCGCAAATGCTGTGGAACCCGCCCGTGCGCTTACTGGCGATCCAGACCCCGAAGCCCACGTCGAACCCCGCTGGATCTTCGAGGGTGATGGCCTCCTCGCCGAAGTCGCCGTCGGCCGCGAGCAGACTGTAGGCGCTCGCCGCCTTCTTGAGCACGGTTCTCTCTCCGGCCCCGCGCAAGGTAACGCGCGTGCGCATGTGGATCGAGTCGCGCAGGAGATACTCGCCCGGGCCGATCTCAACCGTACCGCCGCCCAGGTTGCCCACATAGTCGACGGCGGCCTGGATGGCGCGGTTGTCGGTCCCCACGATGTCGGCGTCCGACACACCCACGGTGACGCGTAAGGCAGGGCGTGCGATCAGATTATTCTCAGGATACGTGCGCACGCCGGGGCCTCCATAAGCCACCGAACCCAGTACCATCAACACTGACAAGCATCGCAGCGTGTTCATCACGAGGCCGAGGGTATCGCATGGCGCGTGGGATTGTCAACGGGCGGGCGAGAGGGGCGGAATCGCCGGTTGACTCTGTCGTGGCGCGCGCCACATGGGGGTTCCCCGGCGATTCTTGGGGTAGTAGGGAGAAACCCATTGTGTGGCGCCTCGATAAGTGCTAAAATGGCGCAAAGGGGCAGAGTAGCCGCGATGCGCAAGAAATCACTCGTAACGGTAAAGACCTACGTGAAGAATCTGATTCTTCACGCGCATCGGTTGGCCCAGCGGACGGAGCGGCCGTCGGAGGCCTTTGCCCGGATCAAGATCGACTCGCGCAAGCTCAAGAACGCTCTGGTCGCCTCGCCCCACCAGACCAAGAACCACCGGCGGGCGGTGCATCTCGTCAAGCGCGGACGCAGCCACTACAACAAGCAGATCTATGACGTGGCCGCGGACTACTTTCACGACGCCATCGAACAGGACAACTCCTACGGCCTCGCCCACGTCTATCTGGGCCACGCCCTGCACAAGATGGGCCGGCGTGAAGAGGCCATGGCCGCGTGGCGCCGCACGGTGACCGTCGATCCCCATTCCGACGCAGGCCACAAGGCCCAGCGCCTGCTCGACAAGTCCAAACGCGGGCTTGTGGACACGGTCGCCCAGCTTGAGGAAATGACGAGGAGACCCTGAGTGAAGCCGTTCCGCTACCTCATCCCCACCGAGGTCGTGTCCGGGACGGGGTGTTTGGCGGCTCTGCGTGAACGCACCCCAAGCCTGGGGAACAAGGCGTTCGTCGTCACGGGCAGACACTCCGCGCAGGTCAGCGGCGCACTGGACCGGCTTCTGGCCTTCTTGCCGGACGCGGCCGTGTTCGACGCCGTGGAAGAGAACCCTCGGGTGGACGCGTGCGACGAGGCGGCCCGCCGATGCCGCAAGGCTGGCTGCGATTTCGTCGTCGCCGTCGGCGGGGGTAGTCCGATGGACGCGGGCAAGGCCATTGCCCTGCTGGCGGCCAACCCGGAGCCCTGCGCGGCCTACCTGGACGGGGCGGAGCGCGCCAACCCCCATCTGCCCATCGTGGCCATACCTACGACGGCCGGCACCGGCAGCGAGGTCACCCCCTACTCCGTGCTCGTCGAAGAACGGGCGCCGTCGGGTGATGGCCGCGTGCTGAACAAGCGCACCTTGCCGGAACTGTTCCCCGGGTTGGCCCTGCTCGATCCGGAACTGTCCGTGACAATGCCCCGGTCCGTGACGGCCAACACCGGCCTCGACGCGCTCAGCCAGGTGATGGAGGGCGCCGTGTCGCGCCGTTCGACGCCGGTGGGCGACGCGCTGGCTTACGAGGCGTGCGGGGCGATCAAGACGTGGTTGCCACGCGCCGTCGCGGAACCCGGGAACGTCGAAGCGCGGGCGCAAATGCTCTACGCCGCCATGCTGTCGGGGTGCGTGATCGCCCACAGCGGCACAACCCTCGTACACGGAATGGGCTACTACTTCACGCTCGAATACGGCGTGCCGCACGGCCTCGCTAACGCGCTGCTCCTCACCCCCATATTCCAGTTCAACGCACGGCACGAACCGCAGACGGTGGCCCGCCTGGCTACGGCTCTCGGGCATCCTGCGGAATCCACGCCCGCGGATGCCGCGGCCCAGATCGGAAACGCCAT
Organism: Nitrospiraceae bacterium; assembly: GCA_011682535.1. Classification (GTDB taxonomy): domain Bacteria; phylum Hydrogenedentota; class Hydrogenedentia; order Hydrogenedentales; family SLHB01; genus JAACEL01. The sequence continues at coordinate 10,025 of JAACEL010000065.1, forward strand.
TCACGAGTTGCTGTCCGAAATCGGTGTGTCACCCGTGGCCGCCGGCCACGGCGTCGCATCCGACCGCCTGCAATGGTGCGCCGAAGAGGTCTTCCCCGACCGCGGACGCTTCAAGAACCAGCCCGGCGAACCTACTCTCGGCGAGGTGGCGGGATTCTTCGAACAGGCCCACGCGGGGCGCATCACCCCCTGACTCGTGCCGGGCTCCTAGCGATCGGGCATGCCCGGTTGCCGTCAACGCGTCTTTTTAAAGGCCGACAGCACTTTCCAGGCGCAACGTTCCCAGGTGAACTCGGCGGCGGCGCGCACACCCACCTGCGTCCGTGTTCGTCGCGCTTGGGCGTCTTCCTCCAATATGCGGCGCACGTTGGACACCATCGACCCGACGTTTTCGGGATTGAAGAAGAACGGCGTGTCTCCCGCCGCCTCGGCAATGCCGCCGGTGCGTGAGGTGGCCACGGGGGCTCCGGTGCGCATGGCTTCGAGTACGGTGACGCCGGAACCTTCATAGAGCGAAGGCTGGATGAAGGCGTCGCAGTGCTGATACAGGCCGGCGAGGTAGGGTGTGGGGATGTGTTCGAACCGCATCACGCGCGGGCCCCAGTCGTCTGGCTCGGCTTCGCAGGGACGCCCGACCACGACGAGACTGTGGGGAAATTCCTTGCCCAACTGCGCGCAGACTTGGCGCAACCGGGGGATGTTCTTGAACTCGCGCGTGTCGCCTACGGCGAGGAGGAAGGGGCCTTCGACGAGTGACGGCTGGGGTTCTCCGAACACCTCGTCGACTCCCAGGGGGGCGATAACGGTCTTGTCGAGTCCGACCTCGAGCAGATGGAGGGCCTTGCGCTGTACGGATTCGGAGGGCGTGACGATCGCGGCGGCGTTGGCGCTGACTCGTTTGATGGCTTTGTGGCGCGCGGCGGCACGGCGCTCGAGCTTGAGATGCTCGGGTTCCCACCTGCGCAGGTCGAGCGCGAGCAGGACGACGGGCACGGGGAACTTGGCCGGGCCGGTGTTGAGGGGCGAGAAGAGTAGATCAATACCGGCCGACTTGGCGAGCGGAGCCAGCATGGCGCCGGTGTCGTTCGACAGGCCGAGGCGTACGCCCTTCTTGGCGCACACGCGGTCGTATCCGTCAAACGAGTCGTGGTTGCCGGGGTCGGTGAAGACGACGAACCGGGTGCTGGGCTGGGCTTGGCGGATCGTCGCGAGCGTCTTGCGGAGAAAGCGCTCCTCGCCGCCGCCGAAACCGGGCGGTATCGCCAGTGTATTGACGCCTACGAGCATGGTGTGTCCCAAATGTCCGCCCCCGAACGCCGGGTAGCGTATTGTGGCGCGCCAGAAAGACATGGCTACACTGAGCTTGCCGCGCGCGCCACGTTGATGCTATGAGATGATTGGGGTTCGCGGGTGGCCGCCGCCCTTTACTCAATATACCCCAGACTGGCCAAGCGTTCCCGAATTCGTTCCTCTTCTTCGGGCGAATAGCCGGTTTCCTCGAGGGTGATAGCGCCGACGCCGGCCAGGTCGTCGAGGATCTTCTCGGCGGCGAAGTCGGGCGTGTCATTCTCGTCGATCTCGATGTCGAGCCGCTCGCCGTCGGGACGCACGCTCGACAGGGTGTCAATCACGATGACGCCGTTGCGCACCAGCAGTCCGCAGGCGAAGACGGCCGGTTCCGGTCCGCCCAACCGCTCGACAACCGCCGCGTCCGCCACCTCGGCGTTGTAGCCGAGTTCGATGAGACGCATGCCTAGGGCATTGGCCGTTTCGGCAACGTTCGGACCGGTCAGCCCGACGGAGATATTCTTGCTCATTGAAGGAATTCCTCTGGGAGTCTGACTCCTCGCTTCTACTGAATGACCGTGCCCTGCATGTCGTCCGGCACGGGCACACCCAGCAAGTCTAGCACGGTTGGGGCGATATCCATCAATTGCAGCCCCGCGCGCTCTTCGCCTCCGCGGCCGGTGCGGTCGTCCATGATGAAGATGCCGTGGTAGTCGTGGTTGGCGTCGTCGGGGCCGGTGTCGTTTTCGAAGGTATAGATGCCGTCGAACCCGACGCTGCCCACCGATCGCCAGTTGAGATCGCCGAAGTAGACGATCAGATCGGGCGCGATGCGGTTGACTTGTTTGTAGAGGGTCTCGGGCTTGATGGCCTTGTTGCCGAGGGGGCGTCCCTCGTGGTCGGCCATGGCCTCGATGCGCGCGGCCAACTCGTCACGGAAGACCTCGTATTCGGCGGCCGGTATCGTGCCTTGAGGCTCGCGGCCCTCGACGTTGAGGAATATGCGGCCGTAGTAGCCGCCCGATGCCCACGCCTTGGTGCGTGTCCAGTCGATGGTGCAATCCTCGATGCGTTTGGGAGCGTCCAGTGCGTCGGTGAGCGTGAGCAGGCCTTCATTCATGAGCCATTGGTTCACGCACACCCCGCCCACCATAGCCTTGGCCCCGTGGTCGGAGACGACCAGCACGGCGGTCTCGTCGCCCACCAGCGACAGCAACTCGCCCACACGTTTGTCGAGCGCCTGGTAGTAGTCGTGAATGGCGTGGCGGAAGGGGTTGCCGGGGTCGAATTTGGGATGGGCGGGGTCGCCGAACTTCCAGAAGCCGTGGTGAAGGCGGTCGACGCCCATCTCGACCATCATGAAGAAGTCCCACGGCTTGGTTTTCATCAGATAGCGGGCCGCGTCGAACCGGTTCTCCATCAGGGCGTGGATCCGCGTGAGCAGACCTTCCTTGTCTTCGGTTCGAAACCCCTTCACATCGATGATGTACTCGCCGATGGCCTCCTCAAGCTCGCGCTTGAGCGGCTTGGGATAGGCGTAGTCCGCGTCGGCGCCGGGGGCCAGGAAACCGGCGACCACCCAGCCGTTGACCGGCTTGACGGGATAGGTCTGCGGCACGCCGAGCACGGCGACCTTCTTGCCGTGGCGCGAGAGGATGTCCCACACGCGCTTCTCGCGAATGGCCGACGCGGTGGCGGTGGTCATCGCGTCGTAGGAGTAGTCCGCGCGGTTGCGGAACCCGTAGAACCCCAAGGTGCCGGGGTCTTTGCTCGACATCATCGAGGCCCATGCGGGGACGGTGATGGGGGGGTGGGAGCTTTCCAACAGTCCCCAGGCGCCGGCTTGGGCCAGCGCCTGGAGATTGGGCAGGTCGAACCGTTCCGGGCCGAACAGGAACTGCGGTGTGGCGCAGTCGAGCCCGATCACGAGCACGCGTTCGGCTTGTTGGCGTGGCATGGCTTGGTGAATTGCCCTTTATTAGTCTTCTTTCTCTTCACGAGAAGAGAAAGAAGCAAAGAGAAGCGGCAAACGCTTCGCTATGTCGAACAGAACCCGAACCTCCGGCGCGGCGTCGCCATGGGCGGCGTGACGCTGCCCAAAGCCGCTTTCGGCGCCGCTCCACGCAGCCGGCCGTGCCGGCTTAGTTTTCGCTCTGGGCCCACTCGATGAGCACCTTGGCGACCTCGGGGCGGGTGAACTCGGCCGGGGGCATCTCGCCTTTGCCGAGCATCTCGCGCACCTTTGTGCCGCTGAGGAACACGTGCTCTTCGTTGCCGTGCGGACAGGTCTTGATCGACGCCATGTTGCCGCACGCCTTGCAGAAGAACGCATGATCGAAGAACAGCGGCGTGATGCCCATCTCGCCGGGCTGGAAGTTCTCGAAGATGGCGTGGGCGTCGTAGGTGCCGTAGTATTTGCCGACACCGGCGTGGTCGCGGCCGACGATGAAGTGGGTGCAGCCATAGTTCTTGCGAATAATGGCGTGCATGATGGCCTCTTTCGGGCCCGCATAGCGCATGTTGACCGGCATCAGCGACAACATGACGTGGCTGTCGGGATAGTAGTGCTCGAGGATGGTCGTGTAGCACTCCATGCGCACGTTGCCGGGGATGTCGTCCTGCTTGGTGGTTCCCATCAGCGGGTGCAGCAAGAGGCCGTCGCAGATTTCCATCGCGGACTTCTGCAAGTATTCGTGGGCGCGGTGGACGGGGTTGCGCGTCTGGAACGCCACGATCCGCTTCCAACCCTTGGCCTCGAACGCCGCACGCGTCTCCTTCGGCGGCAAGTTGTAATCCTGGAACTCGATCTCGCGAGCCTTCAGCACGTCAAGGTCGCCCGACAGGAACACCGGGCCCAGCGACGTGGTGTAGGCGACGCCCGGATGCGCGTCGTCGGTGGTGCCGTAGACCTTCTCGGCGATCTCCGCGTGGTCCATCGAGAACTTCTCGGCCAGGTTGAGAATGGCGACGATATCGCCTTCGTCGTCTTCGATGGCGACTTGCGAACCGATCTCAAGCGCGTCGCCCTGCTCCTGCGACACCGCCAGCAGGATCGGGATCGTCCAGGGGAGGCCGTCGCGCAGGTACATCGTGTCCAGCACGCGGCGCGTGTCGGCTTCGTTCATGAATCCGGTCAGCGGGCTGAACATGCCCTTGGCGATACAGTCGATATCGAACGCCGCGTAGGTGTCCACGGTGATCTTGGGGAGTGTTGCGGCCTTGGTCTTGGCTTCTTCGAGGGCGGCGCCTGTCAGCAGCCGGTCGACGAGTTCGCCGCCATGCGGTGCGATAGACATTCGGAGTCTCCTTTTAGGGCGCGCCCAAACAGGGCTCGCCTCACTCGTTTACGGGAAATGGCGCCTATTGCGCGTCGGCGACAAAACAGGCCGGCGACAGACAACGGCTACCGGGAAGCAAACCTCGGTAGTTTATCGCTTTTTGCGTGCCGGGCACAAATTGTGACGGGACGGGGCACGGCTTGTTCGTCGTAACACGGACTCGCACAGACTGACACGGACGGGCATGGAGACCGACAATGATGGGGCGGGGGGCGGTCGGGCCTTGAATAACTTCTGCCCTTTGATGGTATGGTGGTTGAGGCCAGACCGATCATGATTCGGGGGAACACCATGCAAGACGCGCTGCAACAGGCACGGCAACGGCTGAAATGGGCGCTGTTCTTCTTCGCCATCATGGTGGCGGCGATTATGGCCGTCAACATGGTGCGTGGCGACCTGCGCGGTCAGCGGGGCAATTCCGGCGCGCCGGTCGTGGTCATTGAGGACACGCAGGAGACGGGCCCATGAGCCGCTGGTCCTACTCCGCCGCCCGCGTGCTGCTGTTCCTCTACATGGCCTTGCTTCCGTGGGAGGTCTACACCTTTGTGCCGCTATCTCCCATGTCCGAGCCCTGGAGCGGCTCCGATTCTTACGGTTTGACGCCGTGGTTTGATCTTCCCCTGACGTTCCTCATCCCGCTCCTGATCGTGGTACTGTTCGTGTGCGACGCCGTGGCATCGAGACGCGTGCGCATGGCGTTCGAGTTCATGTGGCCGGCGGCGGTCATTGTCGTTGCGGACTTCCTGGTGTTCGCGTGGCCCAGCCTGCTCAGCCTGGCTTCGGGTTCCTCTGTGTCCCGGACGTCCCCGATGATGCTCTTGGGTTTCCTTGGAAGCGGCGCTCTCCAATTTGCCGCCGCGATGCACTTCTGGGCAAGCTGGTGCGGCCCCTGCAGAACAGAGATGCCAACGA
>JAACEL010000374.1 GCA_011682535.1 Nitrospiraceae bacterium
TCACCTTAATCCCGAGGGGCGATTCTGCTTGACAAATCCGTTCTCAGGCACGTAGTTTAGTCGCTTTACGGCAATCTGGCATGCTTCTTTCGTTGCGTGCCATTGAACCACGTGCTATACCCGGCCATCGCCATCCTGAACTCGTTTCGGGAGGATGGCTCGGGAAAGGAATCGCCAAGCCGGTATCGAGGCAGGGCGGTTCTCTCATTTGAGGCGAGAAAAGGAGTTTCGAGGAGAACGGCAATGTTCAGGCCAGAGATCAGAGTGTTGGACTGCACGATCCGCGACGGCGGACTGATGAACGAATGGAAGTTTGAAAAGGCGATGGTCAAGGAAGTGTTTCACAGCCTCGCGAAGGCAGGCGTGGACTATGTGGAACTGGGCTATCGCGCCGACAAGAGCATGTTCTCCCCCGACGACTTTGGCGCCTGGCGATTTTGTGACGAAGAAGATCTGCGCGAGGTCGCGTACGAATGCGACACCAAGGTTTCCGTGATGTGCGACGTCGGCCGAACCGACTACAGTACTTTTCTGCCGTCCGATGAGTCTATTGTCAAGCTGTACCGGGTGGCCACCTATGTGCCCGACATTGACAAAGCCATCCACATGGGCAAACACATCAAGGATCTGGGGTACGAGGTCTCCGTTAATATTATGGCCGTCTCACACGCCCTCGAGCCCGACTTGGATGAAGCGTTGGCCCAACTGGCCCAGACCAATTTCGACATGGTCTACGTCGTGGACAGTTTCGGCTACTTCTACTCCGAGCAGATGCACTACCTAACGGAGAAGTACCTCGCCAACCTGCCCGGGAAACAGATCGGCATCCACTGTCACAACAACCGTCAGTTGGCGTTCGCCAACACCATCGAGGGCATCATCAAGGGCGCCAATTACCTCGACGGCTCCATCTACGGCATCGGACGCGCCGCCGGCAACTGCCCGCTTGAATTGCTCATGGGCTTCCTCAAGAATCCGAAGTTCGACATTCGTCCCATATTCGACCTGATCGAGAAGCATTTTGTCGAATTGAAAAAAGACCTGCGCTGGGGTTACGAGATCCCCTATGCCATCACTGGGATCCTCAACAAGCATCCGCGCGCGGCCATGGCTTTCCTCAAGGGCGTACACGGAAACACGTTCAGCGAATTTTACGACGAACTGCTCAACGTCGACGACGTGTAGAGGACGGGGGAACGCGCGAACATCCCACGCGGTCTGGTGACACTACCTACCAGGCCGCGTGTTGCTTTTTCTTCCACATCGGATACCCCGTGGCCAGGTAGAGCACAACCCCCAACGCCGCGGTCAGGGCGACCACGCCATACATGGTGTGGGGAACGGCGCCGGGATAGTGCAAACGGCTTTTCGACGGGTCCGCCGGGTCGTAGAGAACGACCAGTGGGTAGTTCTCCGTGCGCAGAAGGTCCAGCTTGTTCTGCGGTAGCGCGTTCGGGCTCTCGGCGGACGGCCAGTACCCCTCCCACACCCCGGTCATCGTGGCCGGTCCCGCACTGTAGGTGTAGGTAAGTTTGACCTTGCTGAGCATGTTGTCGGCGTTGTAGTGGGTGAGGCGGATTTCACAGTTCTTCACCCGCCCCTCCGTCTTTTTGTACTCGGGGCGCGTGTTCCGTTGGCACCACAGCATCGCAGGCACCACTGCCAACCCCACAAGCAACATCACTACAAACTCAGGCAGACCCGGCCGTTGCAGCCTCCTCCTCTGATGCAGCGCCATGACCACACCTCACTTATCTCATGATCATATTCTACATCAGATTCTCCGGATTGCCAATGTGCGCCGCTCAATCGACTGGAACGGGGCGCTACGAATGCGCTACAGTACGCGTTATCACTTTGAAAACCGTCGCAAAGGAATCCCAATGAGTGCCCTGTTGATCAGCATGCCCTTGGCGGTCTGCGCCGTTGTCGCGCAACCGATGCCCGTCATTCTAGACACCGATCTGGGGGACGATATCGACGACACGTGGGCCTTAGGCATGTTGCTGGGGTCTCCCCAGGTGGACATGAAGCTCATTGTTACGGCCGCCGACGACACCGTGAGGAAGACGCGCCTCGTGGCTAAGATACTCGAAGCTATGGGGAGAACCGACATCCCCCTTGGCCGGGGCATTCAGCAAAGCAGCGATCCCATCCATCAGGAGGCCTGGCTGGGCGACTATCATCTGGATGCCTACCCCGGCACCTTGTACGGTGACGGCATTCAGGCCATGATCGACACGATCCACGCGTCCAAGGTTCCCGTGACGCTGCTCGTCATCGGCCCTCAGACCAACATCCAAGAAGCCCTGCGCCGCGACCCCACCATCGCTCGGAAGGCCCGCGTCGTCTCGATGGAAGGCAGCGTTGACATCGGCTATGGCGGAAGCCCCAAACCCTCGGCGGAATGGAACGTGTTCAAGGACATACCGGCGGCCAAGGCCGTCTTCGACGCCCCTTGGGATATCACCATAGCGCCCTTGGACTCGACCGGAACGCTACGCCTTACCGGCGAGCACTACGCCGCCGTCGAGGCCTCCGAACACCCCCGTGCCCGCACGGTAATTGAGAACTACCGTCAGTGGGCCAACCCCCACCAGCAGAACGAGAGCAGCAGCATCTTGTTCGACACGGTCGCCGCCTATCTCGTGTTCGACAGCGCCCTGTGTGAGATGGAGACCGCCAAGCTCTCCATAGACGACGAAGGCAAGACCGTGCGCGACGAGAACGGGCGGCCGGTTCACTGTGCCATGGGGTGGAAGGATCTCGATGCCTTCAAAGACCTGCTGGTCGCCTCGCTGACCACGGACCCCTAGAACCTGCTACTCGTCTCCCTCGTCTTCGACGACGACTGCGGTTCCGTACACCAACAGTTCAGCCGCGCCTTCCATGACGTTCGAAGTGCCGAACCGTACGCTGATTATCGCGTTCGCCGCTAGCTCGGCGGCCTCGGCTATCATCCGGTCGAGGGCCTGCTCGCGCGACTCGGCCAGCATCTTCGTATACTCGTCGACTTCGCCCCCCACCATGTTGCGGAACTTGGCCAGGATGTCTTTGCCGAGGTGACGGCAGCGCACCGTGTTTCCGCGAACCAGCCCCAGGGTCTCCACGACACGTTTGCCCTCTATCGACGACGATGTTACGACGATCATCGTTTGACCTCCTTGCTGTAGCGGTCGGTCTTGGCTACGAACATGCGCTGCCTCAGAACCGATATGAACACGATTCCCAGTCCAACGAACGGCGTTGCGACCAACACCTTGACCAAGGCCGACCCCCAGGGCTCGGTGGCGAACGCGTATACGCCCCACAAAGCCAGGATGACCACGCCGACGATGAAAATGGCCCAGCCGGTCCCCCGCTCGGCCCGGTTCCACACGCCGTCCATGAACGTGTCCCACACCTCTTCAGGTGGAGGTGTGACGCTCAAACCGGCGGATGCATCCACAATCCGCTTCATCTTCTTGAACTCCGAAGCGCACGCCTCGCACGTGGCCAAGTGGCGCTCCAGTTTCTGTCGGTCGTCTTCCTCGAGTTCGCCGTCGAGAAAGCCCGACATCAGCATCTGTACGCTATCGCAATCGCTCAAACCAGCATCACCTCACCTTGTCACTCCGTTTCCCGTTTCCCACTGTCCCCCGATCCTCCAACACACTGCGTAGACTACGCCGCGCCGAATACAAGCGGGACATGACCGTGCCCTTCGGTATGCCCAGGCAGGCGGCGATCTCCGAGTATGACAGTTCTTGAAGGTGGCGAAGCACAATGATCTCGCGGTGCTCCGGCGTGAGACCCTCCAGCGCCCCGGCGATCTCCCGGCGCAGTTCCTCCAACTCCGCCGCCTGCGCCGGACGCGCCTCCCCGTCCGTCACCTGATAGCCCGACGCAACCAGTGCGGTGAGCGAGACTTCACCGTGCCGCTTCTTCTTTTTCAAATGAGTAAGGCACGCGTTGCGCACGATACGATAGAACCAAGGGTAGAAAGGCATCTTCGTGTCGAACCGGTCCATGGCGCGATACGCACGTGCGAATGCCTCCTGAGCAAGGTCTAACGCGTCCTCACGGTTGCCCACAAAGCCGTACGCTATCGCGTAGGCACGGCGCTGATAGGCTTTCACGAGCGCCTCAAACGCGACCCGGCTTCCATTGCGGGCCTCCAACACGGCCGCTGCTTCGTCAAAGGTCGTTGCGTCCATTGTTCTGCTGGTTGAATACGCCTGTGCCCCCGCTTTATTCATCCCGGTATCCTACCCCATTTCGCCGTGCGCCTGCACCTGCACGGAGGGAGAATCTGACTTATCCCCAGTTTGGCGTCCGCCTGCCAGGGAACCCTATCCGCGCTGAGCCCTCCCACCAACCTCGTTTTTTCCCAAGTACAACTTGGGAACGAGGGATTCAATGTCCTCGCTCGTTGGGTCATCAAGGTCAAGAAATCCCTTGACAGACATCGACCTTTGCCCTATACTGACGAAGCGCCGACGAAGCGTCGGTTTTTCGTCGACACTTCGTTTCAGAAGCGCCTGCAAGGGTCTGAAAGCGGGCAAACTGGACCACATGAGGTCCCGATGGAATACCTGTCAGCCAAGCAACAGGAAGTTCTCGAACGCGACACCCGAATTCTGCGCTCCGCGCGCCAGATGCTCTTGAGCCACGGCTACTACGGCATGACGATGGACCGCATCGCCACCGACTGCGACTGCCCCAAAGGTACTATGTACCAACGTTTTACGTGCAAAGAGGACATCATGGTCGCCCTGGCCCTGGAATGTTCTCAGCGCCGGATGGACCTGATGCGCCGCGGCGCTTCGTACGACGGTTCGAGCCGGGTCCGCATGGGGGGCGTCGGTGAGGCCATGGGCCTCTACGAACGCCTCAATCCCGACGACTCAACCATCATCCACCTCGCGACCGGCCCTATCCGCGAGAAGGCCAGCGCTCAACGCGCCATTGCTTTGCGAAAGATAGAACACGGGATCGTCGATTTTGTCGAAGGGATCCTGTCCGATGCCATCGCCCACGGCGAGCTTGATCTGCCCCCCGGCGCTTCAGTTCAGGAGATGGCTTTCGCCCTGTGGTCGCTGGTGGACGGCGCCTATCGTCTCATTGAGAACTCCACGCCCCAACAGGCCCTCGGCATCGAGTATCCCGTTCGTGAACTCTGGGTAGTCTACAACCGGATCGCGGACGCC
>JAACEL010000375.1 GCA_011682535.1 Nitrospiraceae bacterium
GGCGAGGGCGAGGGCGAGGGCGAAGGTCCCTCGGGGGGCTGCCCGGCCGGCACGATCGGTCCGCCGTCCAGCGGGGCTTTGCCCGGACTGCGCGGCGACGCGATCGTGCTCAGTCTGGGGTTCTCGGCGATCCTCGTCGCGGGGAAACGGGTGGCGGTAGTCCGGCATGCCCCGTTCCATGGGCGGGGTTAGAGTCCTTACGCGCGCCGGGCGAATGGAGCACGAACCAACGACACCATCATGCGCCGCTCTTCGGACGTCAAGGTCCGTAGCGCAGCCTGAAGGCCAAGATACACCAAGCCGCCCACCACCACGCTCAGGATCAGCGACACCCCCGCCAGCGCATACGTCACCCCGGCCATCACCCCGCACGCCGCAAGGGTCTTCGCCACCAACGGGATGAGCCCCATCGCGCCGTAGTCGCCACGCATCTCGTGCACGAACAACACCGAGATGCACAAGTTCGTGGCAATAGCCGTACAGGCCGCGCCAGCGGGCCCCAGTGTCGGAATCAGCAGCAGGTTGGCGCCCACACTGAGAAGTGACGCCAGGCCATACGTGCGGGCGACCACCCAGTTGCGATGCGACGCGTAGAGGAACTCCTGACCAACGCCGTTGAGGTAGAACATCGGCACGACAACGCACAGGATGCGCAACACCTGCACGGACAAAGCAAACTCGCCCGCACGTTCGCCCGCGAGCAGCCCCACCACGGACCCCGACAGCACGGCGATCCCCGCACCCATCGGGAACGCCAACATCAGCGCCAGCCGCGCGGAGGTCCGCATGAGCCGCTCGTAGTTGCCGGGCGCGGTGACGCTGAACCGGCACAGCGCGGGGAACACGGCCGTGCCCCAGATCCCCGCGATCATCAGCAACGGCTCCATCACGCGTTGCGGTAACGTGTAAATGCCCGCCGCGCCTTCGCCCGCCAGCCATTTGAGCAGCGAGACATCCGATTTGAAATAGATCATCGAGAACAGAGCCGCCACGGTGAACGGCAGGCATTCGCGTACCTGACTGAGCGCAAGCGACAGCCGGAACGTCGGCCGTTCCCAACCTACGGCCGCAATGGCCGCGCCCGTCATCAGGACAAAGCCCACCGAGTTGCCCACGGCAATGGCCGCGTGCGCCGTCGCGCTGGTCGGGCTCTCGCGCATGGCCAGGTAGACGCTGCCAAGGCGCACTGTCCCGGCAATGATGTTGACCACCGCAATGAGCGCCATCCGCTCGCGCGCCATCAGTAGCCCTTCGAACGGACGCTGCAACGCCCACAGGACGATCACGGAGAGCGACGACGCGAACACGGCGGCGCGGACAACGGGACTCTCGTCGATGGCCAGCACCGACAACATGATCACACCGGTGACCACCGTTGACAGCACGGCCACCAGGCCGGTGGCGGTCCAGACACGCGTCCAGGCGATATCGGGGTTCCGGGCGATGTCGCGCACGAGCAGGCGCTGGATCCCCAGCGTGGCGAATACCGTGAACAACGCCGGGTAGTTGAGCGCATAGCCCCACTGCCCGGACCCCTCACGTCCCAACGCCCGGAAGATGATGCCCACCTGGACGACGCTCAACGCCAGACACATAAACCGCGACGCGACCAGCGCGATAAGGTTGAGACCGATGCGGGACGACTCGCGGACGAAAGGGGCGGGGCCGTTGGGCGGGGGCTGTGTCATCGGCCGTCCCCGGCGTGCAAGCGGCGGTACACAGCCTCCAAGGCATCGGCGCTATGCTCCCAAGTAAACCGGCCGGCGCGCTTGTACGCGGCGTCCGTCCATTCCGCGCCTGTCCGGCCGAGGAGCGCCTCCAGGCCAGCAGCGATGGACTCGACGGACTCGGGTTCGATGAGGATGCCTGTGCCGCCCACCACCTCAGGCATCGAGGAGACGTTCGACGTCATCACCGGGATGCGCGCGGCCATGGCTTCGAGGACAGGTAGGCCGAACCCTTCGTACAACGACGGGTAGGCACAGCCGCGGGCGCCCCGCAGCAGCGCGACGGCGTCCGCGCGCTCGAGGTAACCCGTGTGGACGACATGGTCACTCAACCGGAGCCGCTCGATCGTCTCGAACACGTCGTCGAACATCCAACCCGCACGCCCCGCAAGCACCAGCTTCGGACAATCGCCGCGGTCCTCTCGCACGCGGGCATAAGCCTCCAACAATCGCGGCAGGTTCTTGCGCGGTTCCAGCGTGCCAAGATGGATGAGGTAATCTCCCTCCAGTCCCAACCGGCCCTTCAGCGCCGCCAGCGCATCCTCGTCGAGCGCACCGTCGAACTCATCGAGAAACACGCCGCCATACACAACGTGGATCCGGGCTTCGGGGACATCGAGCAACTCGATCAGGTCGGCCTTGCAACTGTGCGAGATAGCCACGATCGCGTCGGCATGCGCCACGGCATGCCTCAGTAGTGACACGTGCCGACGAAGGTTCCCGGCGCTGCGGCTGTCGGGGTACCGCAGGCCCGACAGATCGAACACCGTCAGCATGCGACGCGCCCGCTTCGTGGCGGGCAGCAAGTGGAAAGCGCCATGGGCGATGTCGACCGCCCCCGTGAACCACTCGATCGGTGGCCACTCGATACTCGTCCACAGCCAGTTCTTGAGGCGCGCGGGGAAACGCACCACGCGCGTCCGCGAACAGGAGAACGCCAGTCGCTGCACGGCGGCGGATTTGCCGCGCGCCATGCTGCCGAACAGACGCACATCGAGCCCGCGCTCCCGCGCGAGCAACGCATGCAGCAGGTGGAACGTGTAATAGCCCACCCCGGTCAACGGTTGCGGGATCAGGCAACTTACGTCCATCCCGATTCTGATCGATTCGCCACCCACCACGCCAGAACCCCTTGAGACGGCCGGACAGTCGGCGCCGGCCCCGAGCAACCGCGCGAGTATACCACGCCCGAACGTCGGGTGCGCGGTGTGGCGCCCCTAAAGCGCCCTGATAACGAAGCCAAGCCTATGGCGGCGCCACGCCGGAGCCATAGGCTTCCCTTACTCCCACGCGCGAAGCGCATGCCGCTTTTCTTTGTTTCTTTCTTTTCTCGCGAAAAGAAAGAAGGAGTGAAGCGCGTCCCAAGGAGGCGTCATGCTTCTTGTTTGCGCGGGCTGTGCGAAACTGGGGCGCAGTGAGCCACTCGTCCGCGGTGTTTGGCACTTGGCAGGGAGAATGATATGATGGGCGCTTCAACGCAGACACCGGGGAAGTCCAACGCCTGGAAAAAACGCAATGCGCTCGAAACCCGTCACGTTTCTTTTCATGCTCTGTACCCTCGCCGCGATGCCGACGGGCTTCGCAACGGACAGCGGAGAAAACAGGCGATACGGAATAAGCTTTGACGAAGCAAAACACATAGCGTAGGTTTCCCGTTGGGGATCCTGCACGTAACGAGAAAGGGCTGTGCCATGCCGATGCCGGTCACCATAACCGAACTCGAAATTCCCGGAGTGCTACTCGTCGAATGTGGCTGCTTCTTCGACGATCGGGGCTTCTTCTCGGAGATCTATTCTGAGCCGGTCTGGTGCGAAGCGGGTTTCACCCGGCGCTTTGTGCAGGACAACCTGAGTCTCTCGCGCAAGGGCACGTTGCGCGGCATGCACTACCAGCTCGATCCGAACGGCATGGGCAAACTCGTGCACGCAATCAAAGGCGCCGCCTTCGATGTAGGCGTCGACCTCCGCGAGGGCTCGCCCACTTTCGGCAAGTGGATCGGCCGTGAACTCAACGCCGACAACCGCTATGCCCTGTGGTTCCCCGCCGGATTCGCACACGGATTCGTCGCGCTCGAAGACGAAACCCTCGTTTACTACAAATGCGACAGTTGCCACGCCCCCGACGCGGAGCGAAGCCTCTGCTACAACGATCCCGCCGTTGGAATCGAGTGGCCCGCCCAGCCCACCATCATCTCAGACAAAGACGCCACCGCGCCCCTGCTGGCCGACGCGGAGTACAACTTCAAGTTCCAGCCCTCCTCCTGAAACGCTAGCCCGGATATCTCACCGGCTTTGTGCTGCGCGTGCGAAGATCGCGCCACAATACGCTACCCGGCGGCCGGGCCCTCTTGGGCTTCGAGCCAGCGGATACAGTCCAGCGCCGCCATGCATCCCGAACCCGCCGCGGACACCGCCTGACGGTAGACGCTGTCCTGAACGTCGCCCGCCGCGAATACGCCCTCGACGTTCGTCCGCGTCGAGCCGTTCCGCGTCAGAAGATAGCCCGTTTCGTCCATGTCCAGAATGCCCTTGAAAACGGCCGTGTTGGGCTGGTGGCCGATGGCCACGAAGCAACCGGAACACGACAGCTCGCGCGTTTCACCGCTCTTCACGTCTTTCAACCGCACCGCGGTCACGCCCTCGTGATCGTTGCCGATCACTTCGTCGAGCACCGAGTTCCACTCCACCGTCACCTTCGCATGGGTTCTCACGCGGTCGCCCATGATCTTGCTGGCGCGGAACTCGTCGCGCCGGTGCACCACGTGCACCTGGCTGGCGAACTTCGTTAGAAACAACGTTTCCTCCATGGCCGTGTCGCCCCCGCCAATCACGGCCACCGGTTTCCCGCGGAACCGGGGCAGCGCGCCGTCGCACGTCGCGCAAGCCGAGACGCCATTGTTGAGCCAATGCTGCTCGGATTCGAGCCCCAGGAAACGCGCCGTGGCCCCCGTAGCCACGATGACGGCCTTCGCCTCCCAGCTCTCGCCGCCCGCCATGACCTTGAACGGACGTTGCGACAGGTCGATGGCGGTCGCGGTCTTGTACAAGAACCGCGCCCCGAAACGCTCGGCCTGTTTCTTGAATTTCTCTATCAGTTCCGGACCCGTGATTCCGTCCGGAAACCCGGGGTAGTTCTCCACTTCCGTGGTCGTCATCAACTGGCCGCCCGGCAGCAGATCTTGGCTCAGTTCGCCCTCGAGCACCAGCGGTTCGAGATTCGCACGCCCGGTATACAGCGCTGACGTGTACCCTGCAGGACCTGACCCGATGATGATTACGTTCTCCATTCCACCTCTCCATTCTGGTTCTAATCGCGGCCACAATTGGCTGGGTGCGTGATTATAGGACGGCTGCGGATGCTACACAAGGCCCCGAACGCCGGGTGGCGTATTGTGGCGCGCCCGAAGTACCCGGGCAAGCGGCGATTACGGCAACACAAGGTTGCTCAGCCACGCTGACACC
>JAACEL010000066.1 GCA_011682535.1 Nitrospiraceae bacterium
AATCTATTCATGCGCCTGCGCGTGACGACGCCGGAAGAGATCGAGGCGGCGGCGCGGCGCACGGTCCGCATGTTCAAGGGCGACACGCGCGCGGCCACCGGGCCGGCGCTGACACTGAAAGGACCCACCCGGGTGCTAGGGAACGTGCCGGAAAACTGCACGCTGGTCGTGCGCGACGGCTCGTGTACGGTGATGGGTTATGTGCTCGGGCGTGTGGTCACGAAGCTTCATTGCGAGGTGTCGGAGAACATCTCAGGCGCGGTGGTGGCGCATGAGGGGGACGTGCGGTGCCGCAACATCATCGATCGCGCGCTGGTGGTTGCCAAGAGCGGGTCGATCTATTTCGTGCAGGGGCAACAGCCGGATCACGTGTTCGCCGGGCAAACCATCCGTGCCCGCGAGCGTACGCTTCGGGGGCGCTACACCGCGCCGAGGATACGCGTGGGCCACTCGGCGCAGGGGGGCGAGTATCATGTGGCGCAGGAGATGATCGCGGAACAGTACACCCAGTCGGAAACCGAACCTCTGTCCATCGTGTTGCGCGACCACGTCTCACTGCACGATTACGGCGAGGAACTTGATGCCAAGGCGGCGGCGCTGGTGGCCGAAGCGGCCGGGCTGCGCAAGCAGTTGGGCCACCTGACGCGCATGGCGCTTGCCACGCAGGAGGAGGCCGAGCGTTCGGCATCCGGCGCGTTGTTGCAGGTGTTCAACGGACGGCTGGTTAACGAACTTATCGAGACGCGCGAGCGCATCGGGCGGCGGCTCGTCGTACTCAACCGGATCATGTCGGCCCTCTTCATGCTGTTTGTCGATGCGCAAGACAACCTCAACATGCCCAGCGCCAAGATGGGTGCGAGTGCGCGCCCCACGCCGCCGGAGCGTTTGCTGGCCGATGTGCACGTCGAACTGAGCGAAGCCGAGGCGGAGTCCGGCGCCGATCAGGATCTCGACGCGGAGCGCCAGGAAATGACGGCAGTCTGCGAACAGCTCGCGACGACGGCCAACGACCGGAAGCTGCTTTCTGCCACGTTGCGCGAGTTGCGCGAGAGGATGGACACGTGGGCGGGCGAACGCCAGCGCCTCATCGAGGCCCTGCGCCATACGAACCACGAGATCGCCGTGGTGACGGGAGGGAGTCCCTTGGTGAGCGACGCGAACCCGGCGGAGCCTCGCCTAGCGCTGCTGCAGCGCAAGCTCCGCGCCATTCGGGACAATCCGCCCAGTCCCGACGTGGCCCGGCGGCTCGAGTCCCCGATCGTTAACCGGATGTTGGGTGACACGCAGCGCCGCATCCGGCGCCTGGCCGAGTTGGCCAAACGGTTGAAGCAGTGTCACGAGCAGTTGGAGCAGGTGACGGGGGTATTGCAGAGCAAGTACAAGATCGTGCCTTCCCACATGCGCGATGCCGCCAATGCGGATGACACCGCCCGCGTTACCGGCCGCTTCGCGGCCGGCATCCAGATCTACAACGACCTGTTTCTGCTGGAGGAGGAAGACCCGCCCCCAGGGAGCATTGTGCGCACGGCGGATTCCGGCAAAGAAATCGTGATCTACTATCGCGGCGTGGGGCGGGTCGAGCAGCACGAAGAGAAAGCGGGGCGCTGAGTTCCGGGACACCCGCATCGCCGGTTAACTCCGCCGTGGCGCGCGGGGCAAGCTCAGCCTCGCTATTGGACCAGACACGACGCTCACCCATCTGGTGTCAGCGTGGCTGAGCAACCTTGTGTTGCCGTAATCGCCGCTTGCCCGGGTACTTCGGGCGCGCCACAATACGCCACCCGGCGTTCGGGGGGGGGACAGCAAGCCCCATCCCCAAGATCAGCGCCCCGCGCGATTGTCTGCGGGGTGTTCTACTTACCGTTCTCGTTCGTTGTCATCCGGTTGAGGCCCGCCACGATAGCGCGCACGGCCGCCTGGTCGATGTTCGTGTCGGCGCCGGCGCCGTACACCACCTTGCCATTCGGCAAACGCAGCGGCACAAAGGCCATGGCCGTGGCTTCCGCCCCCTTGCCGACGGCCTGCTCGTGGTAGTCGTCAATCGCGAATTCCGGCGCATCGATCGCCCGCATCGCATGAACGAAGGCCGAGATCGGGCCGTTCCCGTCGGCTACGATGTCCTGCTCGACACCCTGTATCCGGATCTTCACTTCGCCGTGGATCAACGTCGGGTCGGCGTCATCGGGGCGCGGCCAATAGCCGACTAACTCGTACGGCCCCTCGGGGTTGAGGAAATGCTCATTGAAGAGCTGGTGCACTTCCTCGCTCGATATCTCGCGTGAGGCGCTGTCGGCAAACACCTGCACAATCTGGCCCACCTCGCGATGCATGTCCTTGGGGATCTCCAGGCCGAAGTCCTGCTCGAGCACCCACACAGCGCCGCCCTTGCCCGACTGCGAATTGATCCGGATGAGGCGCTCGAACTTGCGGCCGAGATCGTCGGGATCGACGTGGAGGTAGGGAACCTTCCAGCCGACGCCGAACTTGTCCGGGGCCTCGTTGAGTTTGATGATACCCTTGCGGATCGCGTCCTGATGCGAACCGGAGAAGGCGGTGAACGCGTAGCGGCCCGCATAGGGCTGGCGATAGTAGATGGGCATCCCGGTCAGGCGCTCGACGGTCCCGGCAACCTTGGGCAGGTCCGAAAAATCGAGGCCCGTGTCGATCCCGCACGAGAACAAGTTGCTGGCCACGACCACCAGATCGACATTGCCCGTCCGCTCGCCATGGCCGAACAGGGTGCCTTCGACGCGGTCGGCGCCGGCCAGCAACGCCAGCTCCGTCGCGGCGACCGCCATGCCCTGGTCGTTGTGCGCGTGGAGCGAGATCAACACCTTGTCCCGCTGCGAGAACTTGCCGCAGAACCACTCGATCAGGTCGGCATACTGGTTCGGCAGACGCCGCTCGACGGTTGCGGGAAGGTTGAGGATCACGGGTTTCTCCACCGAGCCTTTGCCCCATGCCTCGAACGCCGCCTCGCAGATTTCGACCGCGAACTCCGGATCCGTGTCCGTGAACTCCTCGGGCGAGAATTCGAAGCGAATGTCACCGTCCAACATCGAGTCGCAACCTTCCCGAATCTGCTTCACCGACTGCGTGACCATGTCGATCGCGCCTTTGCGATCCGTGCGGAACACCTGCTGCATGTGGAGGTCGGACGTGGCCGCGTAGGCATGGATGATGCCCTGCTTCGCGTCAACGAGCGATTCCAACGTGCGTTCGATGAGGTGCGGGCGGCACTGGACCAGGCTCATGATAAACACGTCGCCGGGGATGTGGTTGTCCTCGATGAGGCTGCGCACCGACGCAAAGTCGTCTTCACTCGCGGACGGGAAACCGACCTCGATGTGCTTGAATCCGATGTCGCATAGCAGTCGAAAGTACTCGAGCTTCTGACTTGGCGTCAGGGGATTGGGCAGCGCCTGGTTGCCATCGCGGAGATCGACCGAGCACCACAGCGGGGCGTGGTCGTGGCGCTTCGAGGGCCACTGCCGGTTGGGCAGATCGATCGCGGGGGGCAAGGCATACTTCGGTGTGCCGTCCGGGCCTGCTTGAGTTCGACTGGGCGTGTCCATGGTTCTGTTTCCTCCTGAGTACGCACAAAAAAGGCCCAAGGGCGTGTCATCGCTCTTGGGCCTGGTCTCGTCTCTCGTCGGGGAGTTTACGTCGGGCGCTTCCCCGCGTCGGAGACAAGCCAAGCCCTCGGCAGCAACAGCTGCCGCAGTCGTAGAGTAAGAGCCAGTTCACTCCGATTCATCACCGCAATACTCCCAGTTTCTTTACATCCCAGAGCATACCGCGCGCCCTGTGTGCAGATCAAGTTACGATTGTCTTACCCGGATTCTTATTCTTGCACGAGCACTAAGGACATTGTAGCACAGGGCCGGTGTGCATCGGGTTGCCATCGAAATCAACGGTCTTCATCTGAGATTCTGAAATTCCGGGACAGTCCCGTCTCGTCGCATTCGCTCCTCGCTTGGTACAGTCCCCGATTTTCGCTCATGGTTCCTGAAAGTGTCGCCCGACTATTGCGCCAGTTCGTCTTCGACGAGTTGGGGGTCGTTGGGGTTGGGGAGGTGGAAGTAGGTGGCTTGGGCGTTGGGGTCGGGGAAGGGGGTCAGGGTAAGGGTCCAGTCGTGTGGGGCGGCGGGATACCAGTTGGTGGTGCGCCAGGCGCGGATGGTGCAGGTCTGGCCGCCGGGGTAGATGGCGTCGCCAGGGTGGGGGCCATCGAGGGTGGCGGGGTCGATGGTGATGAGGCGGAGGTCTTCGCCTTTGAGGGCGGGGTCGTTGGCGGGGTCGAGGGTGAACACGAGGGGGCCGCGCATGATGGCGGCGCGTCCGGCTTGGGCGTTGCGGCCTTTGATGAGGCGCAGGGGCATGGGGAGGTCGAGTTCGACGCGGTCGCCGGGCTGCCATTGGCGTTGGATGGTGTGGAAACCGCCCGGTATGATGGGACCGTCGGCGGGGGCGCTGTTGATGCGGATGGTGGCGTCGGGGCACCAGGCTGGGATGCGCAGGCGCAGGGCGAAGGCAATGGGTTTCTCGGGGTCGACGGTAACGGCGACGTGGCCGTCGTTGGGGTAGCGGGTGTCTTGGGTGAGGGAGACGCCGACGCCGTCGGCCACCTGGGCGCGGACGGTGGAGGGGGTGTAGAGGTTGACGGTGAGGCCGTCCTTGCCGCGGTAGACGATCATGGCGGGGAGTTCAGCGAGGATGCGGCGGTAGTTGCAGGGGCAGCAGTAGGTGTCTTTGTCGAAGTAGACGCGGGGGCCTTCGAAGGGGGCGTAGTAGCGGATGCGGCGTCCGTCGGGCGATTGGGCGGCGAAGAGGGCGTTGTGGATGGCGCGTTCCATGAGGTCGCCGTAGCGGGGGTCGGGCTCAAGGCGCATCAGTTCGTCGAGGAATCGGATGAGGTAGGCGGTGGCGCAGGTCTCGCCGAGGTTGCCGGCGCCTTCCTGGGTGTCGTGCCAGCATTCGTGCTGCCCGGCGGTGCCGGTGATGACGAGACCGTCTTGTTGGAACATGAAATCGAGGGCGCGGCGGGAATTGACGAGCAGTTTCGGATCGGGTTGGAGGCGATGCAGGCGCAACTGGGCGATGCAGCGGCAGAGGTAGGCGTAGACGTGTCCCTGGATCGTCCCCCAGCGTCCCAGTACGACGGGGGCGTCCCAATCGGCGAGTGCGCGTTGGCCGGTGCAGAAATCGAGATAGCGCGTGTCGCCGGTGGCGGTGTGGAGCGCGAGGAGCGCGTTCTCGAGGTTGGTCACGGCCATGTAGACCGTGATAGCGCCGTCCGCCGGCTTACGTCCGGGGTCGGCCGACCAGCCTGCGATGATGTAGTCGGCCGCCTTGCGTGCGGCGTCCAGGGAGGCGGTTTCGCCGAAGTAGCGGTGGTCCATGACGAGGCCGTAGATGAGGTAGGCCATCTCGTGGATGTCCCACAGGGACCATAGCCGGTGGTCGGGTTCGAACATGCCCAGGTAGCCGTCGGGCTCCTGTGTGGCGATGATAGCGCTGACGGCGCGTTGTTTGCGTTCGAGGACGCGGGCGTCGCCGGAGTAGACGGCGAACCGGACCAGGGCGTCGATGAGCTTGCCGAGTCCCACGTAGCCGCCGGTGTCTTCCCGCCTGCGGAAGGGATCGAGGAAGTCCTGCTCCATGTCGAGAGCGAGCAGGTTGTTGTCGATGGTGATATCGATGCGGCGGCCGATTTCGCCGCCGACTTTGATGTCCCGCAGGTCGAGTGATGTCAGTTCATCCGCGCACACGGCTGATGTCCCCATTTTAATGTGGGTTTCGCTCAGCGCCTACTTCAATTCCTTGATGCGAATGTTTCGCCAACGGACGGACAGCGGCTCTTTCTTGTCGCCGACGCCGTGGACTTGGAGGCCGATGAAGCCGCTGGGGGTCATGTCGTCTTCGAGGTCGGCGCGGAGTTCGCCGTTGAGGTAGGTCTTGATGCGGTTGCCTTTGGCCTCGATGCGCACGGCGTTCCACTCGCCGTCTTTCCAAAGGCGCTTGCCCTGTTCACTGAACTCCTTGCCGAATTCCTCGTCTCCCTTCTTGGGGAACAGCCAGCCGCGGCGGCCTTCGTCGTAGATGCCGCAGGACCAGTCGCGTGCCTGGGCCTCATCTTCCAGCTCGCACTGGTACCCGTGAACGCGGCCCTTCTTGTACTTGAACAGACTGTTGCTGCGGACCTGAACGCCGGAGTTGAGGGCGGGGTGTCCTTTGAATTCGAATTCCAGCACGAAGTCGCCGTAGGCGCCTTTAGTGCACAGGAACGAATTCTGGGTGTTCGGCACGGAGGTGCCGACGATGGCGCCGTCTTCGACCTTGTATTTGGCCACGCCGCCCTTCTGTTCCCATCCTTCGAGGTCTTTGCCGTTGAACAGTTTCACCCAGCCCTCGTCGTCCGCGGCCACTGCCGCGAACGCGACGACGCATACGGTCAACGCACAATAGGTAAGGTGTTTCATGTCCATTCTCCTATTCCAGATGCAATCGTTACGAACCGGGTATCGCCGGGTGCG
Source organism: Nitrospiraceae bacterium (assembly GCA_011682535.1). Lineage (GTDB taxonomy): Bacteria > Hydrogenedentota > Hydrogenedentia > Hydrogenedentales > SLHB01 > JAACEL01. Next base: position 6,537 of record JAACEL010000066.1, read on the forward strand.
GAAACGTGTCGGGCAGGACGCTCACACCGGTGGTGAACTTGAAGGGAAACATGAAGGCTGGGTTGGGGAATTCGACTTCGAGGAAGAAGGCCCGCCAGCCTTGGTCGGGAGCGCCGGGCTCGGCGCGGTACACGCCCGCGTCGCCTTCGACCACCGAGCTTGTCCAGATCTTGCCCACTTCCTCGAGCCGGAAGTCGCGGGCCTTGGGGTTGGTCGCCTGCCACAACAGTACCTTCGTGGGCGTTGTCTCGCAGCGGATTTCGAGCGAGCCATCGGCCTCTTTTTTCCAGGTGAACTTGGGGCGCGGGGTGCCGGCGAGGAGGGAGTGATAGAACGAGGCCATGTTGAAGAAGGCTTCGATGCTGAGGCCGTGGTCGGTGTTGGGCATGTAGCGCAGGTAGTTTTCACCGGGGAGATCGTTGAAGTAGAACTCCCAGGAATTAGGCGGGAAGAACTGGTCGCCGGTGGAGCTGAGGATGTACTTGGGCATGGTGAGCCGGTCGCGATAACTGTAGGGATCGACCACGCCGCAAAGCTTGGCGAATTCGGGCGTGTGGAGCCGGGTAAGGATATCCATCTCTTCGTAATCGCCGATGGCCGGAGCCCAGAATCCGTAGGCGGCATGGTGGTTGTCGAGCGACTGGACTACGTTGAGTACGTCGATCACGGCGGGCGAGATGCCGATGACGCGCTTGTCGACGGCAGCAGTCGTCCAAGTGGTCCAGCCGCGTTTCGATCCGCCCGCAACGAAGAACCCGTCGATGCTGGGGTATTCTTTCTGAGCGAGGTCCATGGCGCGCACAATGGCCTTCGTCATCGGCAGGCGCGGCAGCCACAGCGGGTCGCCCGTCACGAGGTACTTGTCCCATCCGTAGGCGATGAGGTCATCTTCGCCGCGTCCGCGCTTCTTGTACTTGTCGAGCATCTCGCCCTTGAAATGAAGCGGCTGATTGGGGATCTGACCCACGTCGATCAGCACAGACTTCGTCATCGTGGCCACTTGGGCCAGCTCCTTCGAGGGCTCGGGCGGGCCGCCGCGGTTGCTGCCGCCGTTGACGAATAGCAGCGCCTGCTTGTAGGCAACGTCCTTCGGCACAATCACGGTCACCCAGTGCTTCCAAGCGGTGCGGTCCACTTTGGAGTCGTCCAACCATTCCTGCGAGGTCATGTGGTACACACTCGCGGTGTACGTAGGCTGCTCGACCACCTTCACGGGAGTCGCATCGTAGGCAAAGGCGGGGTCCGGGGCTTTCACGTAGTCGTCGAGCGGGGTGGCTAGCGCGGTGCCCGCACAGAGGATCGCTGCAAGCAGCGAGAGGGTCCAGAGGGTCTTGACGGTGGTCCAACGGTTCATGGTGTTCTCCTTCACCGCGCGGTGCGCGCGGCTTTCAACTCCGTAACGGCGGCTCCTCGTCCGCCACAGTCTTACGAATCGCTACTCTAGGTGCGACGGCGCGCGCGGTCAATGGTCCCGAACGGCGAGTGCATCGGCGGAACGCAGGAATGCGCTTCGATTCATGGGGACTCCTCGCGTCGAAACCGCTCGACGTAGCGGTCGTCTTTCTTGTGCATCTCTCTAAACTTGGCTGCGATCTTCTCGAAGACCACCTCGGGCATGGCGGGCGTGTACTTGGTCACGGACGGCTCGAACTGGCTCACATGTGCGGCCGAAGCCTTGATCTTGGCTTCGATCTGCCCAGTGATGTCGACTTCGTAATTGGGCTCCAGGCTGTAGAAGTAGTAGGCGACGGGAACGGGGTGGGGTTTTAGGCCCTCATCGAGCAGATGTTGCGGATAGTAGAGGTGCCACTCGGCCGCAATGAAGGCGTCCTTGGTAATGCGGGCCGCCATGCGGTGGTCGGTCTTATGCCATTGGTCCCACTTGACACCGGGGTCGATGGTGAACACCGCGTCGGGCTGATGCTTCTTGATGAGGCGGCAGACCTCGCCCCGGAGATGCTGGGGGTCGGCGTACTCCAAGTCCCCGTCGTCATATCCGAGCCACACGAGGCTCTCTTTACCGATGCCAAGGACGCGGCAGGCCTCTTCTTCCTCGGCCCGGCGGATGCGTGCCAGGCGCTCCCGTGTCATATCGAGATCTTTCGACCCCTTGTTGTCGTTGGTGAAGATCACGATGACGATCTTGTTGTCATTGGCGGCGAGGCGCGCCAGCGTACCGCCCATGGAAAAGGTGTCGTCGTCCGGGTGCGGTGTGAACACGAGAATGGACTTACCGGTCCAATCCTCGACGCGGTCCCCGGCGGCGACCTCGGCCTTTTCGGCCAAGGGTACGATCAGCGGTTGCCCCGCCGCTGCCGACGCCCAGACCAGGCCAATACCCAGCAGAATAGCCCAACGAATCCGGTCGCTCATTTTGGCTCTCCTTTGTTCTATGATTGGTTAATTGGAAGGTCATTCCTTGCGCTTGGCTTCGCGGTGGAGATTCCAGAGCCGGGCGTACTTCATGAACACGGCGAACGCCCCGAGCCCGCACAGCACGGCGCCATAGTATCCGTCGCGGAAGCCCTGATGGAGAACGTACATCTTGAAGAACCGCGCGGCCGGACGGAGGGTCAGGTCAATCAGGCGCGCCCGGTGGCCCTCTTCGAACAGATCCTGGGCGCCCCAGGTGGTGAAACGCTCGGAGGTGGTCATGTACTCGTCGAAATTGCGGTAGGTGTCGTGGAACATCGGATCGAGGATACGCCCCACCGGCCCGTCGACGACCACCTTCGAGTGGACGCGCCGATCGAGGTAGTGGCCCTTGCGGGTGCGGAACAGGCGCAGGTTGAAGTCGCGATGCCACCCGCAGTAGTTGATCTGTTTGCCGAAGAAGTAGGAGATCCGGCGGATGTTGTAGCCGTCGAGGCTGTTGGGGTCGTCCGCGATGGCGCGGATTTTCGCGGCCAATTCGTCCGACACCCATTCGTCCGCGTCGAGCACGAGCGTCCATTCGGTATCGATCTGCGGCAGGGCCCAGTTGCGTTGTGCGGCCGCGTTGACGTACTCATGCACGACGACATGATCGCTGTAGCGGCGCGCAATGTCGTCGGAGCCGTCCGAGGTGCTTGGGTCGATCACGCAAAAGCAGTCGTCCGCCCACGAGGCGCTCTCAAGACAGCGGGACAGCCGGTCTCCGGCATTCGGAACGAGGGTCAGTACGGTAATCGTGCTCATAGATGCAGGCTGGCCTGGCATAGTTTTCAGTTCGATCACCGCATTCTATCCTACCAGCCGCCCCGCTTCCAAACTGATGAATCCACAGGCTGAGTGATCCCCCGTTTCCACGGACGGTCGAAGGGCGTGAACATTTCACTTCTGGGAGGGTTCGGATGCCCCGCGCCGGGCGAGGGTGCGCCAAACGGCGGATAAGTCAGACCCCGCATGCGCGCCGTAGCGGGATCGGCGAGTGGCGTGATATAGTCGATGACGACATGCAGTGCGGTCAACGGTAAGCTGGGAATAGACGCCATGCCTTTGTCGGAACGTGAGAACTATCTTCGTAATGCCTCGTTTGAATGTCCCGAGTACATGCCCGCCGCCATTCACATCTCGAACGCTTCGTGGGATCAGTGGCGCGGCGAGATGGAAGACGTGGTGGCGCGCCATCCGCGGCTCTGGCCCGGGTTCGAACGGGGGCAGCGCGATTGGGACCACTTCGACTTCGGTCCGGCCCACACCAAGGACACGCCGTTCAAGGATTCGTGGGGATGCGTGTGGGAAAGCAGCGTCAATGGGATCGAAGGCGTGGTGAAGGAGTCGCCGTTGGCGGATTGGGCGGCGTGGGAGGCCTGGCAGGCGCCCGACGCGCTGAAGACGGGCGACCGCGGTCCCGCTGACTGGGAAGGGGCGGCGTGCGAGATGGCGGCGCGGAGGGAGCGGGGCGAGTTGTGCCAGGGCGGGCTGCCGCACGGGTTTATGTTCATGCGCCTGATGTACGTGCGGGGGTTCGAGGAGGTCATGCTCGACATGGCGGTCGAGGAACCCATGCTGTGGAAACTCATCGACGCGATCTACGAGCATAACCGTGTCATCGTCGAGCAGTTCCTGGCGATGGGCGTTGACCTGTTCGTCATCGGCGAGGATCTCGGTTCGCAGACGGCCTCGATCATCAGTCCCGATATGTTCCGCAAGTACTGCAAGCCGACGTATGAAAAGCTGCTCGCTCCATGCCGCGAACGGGACATGCACGTGATGATGCACAGTGACGGCTACATCATGGACCTCATCGACGACCTCATGATGGCGGGGGTGACCATCATCAACCCGCAAGATCTGTGCAACGGAGTGGAGAACCTGCGCCGCGAGTTCAAGGGACGCGTCTGTATCAACCTGGACGTCGACCGGCAGACCATCGTCCCGTTCGGCACGCCCAAGGAAATTCGGGAACTCGTCGAGATGGAAGTGCGCACGCTCGGTTCAAAGCAGGGCGGCCTGTGTTTGGTGGCCGGGATCTATCCCCCTACCTCCCCCGATAATGTCGAAGCGTTGGCTGGCGCTTTCGAGGATTATCAGACCTACTGGTTCGATGGACGCGGAAAGGAGTAGCGGCATGGCTCTCGCTGAAACGCAACTCAAACCCGAAACCGTCAAGTTGGGCGACGTGGAAGTCAGCCGGTTCATCCTGGGCAGCAACCCGTTCGGGGGGTTCTCCCACGACACAGTGGCCCGCGACAACGAGATGCTCGACTGGTACACGATGGAGCGGGTCAAGGAAACGTACCGTCTGGCCGAACGGGCCGGCGTGGACACGCATGTCGGACGCGCCGACAACTTTATCGTGCGGGCATTGCGCGAACACCGCAATGAAGGCGGCGGCATCAAGTGGATCTGTCAGACGTGTCCGGGCGTCGGTTCGATCATGCACGGCGTTCAGAACGCCATTCACGGCGGCGCGCAATGCTGCTTCATCCATGGGGGCGAGATGGACCAACTCGTTTATTCGGGCGAAACCGAACCCGTGTTCGAGGCGATCAAGGCCATCAAGGACGCGGGCATGGCGGCGGGGGTGGCGGGACACAACGTCCGGACCATCCAATGGGCCGTCGACCACCTCGAACTCGACTTCTATATGGCCTGCTACTATAACCCGAGCGACCGCACGCGCCAGGCCCGGCGCGATTACGCCCTGGAGGAGTACTACGGCGAGGAAGACCGCGAGGCGATGTGCGCGCTGATCCAGCAACTGCCCGCGCCCGCCATCCATTACAAGGTACTGGCCGCCGGGCGCAACGGTCCGGAGGAAGCCTTTGAATACGTGGCCGAGGCCTACCGCCCGGGCGACGCCGTGTGCGTTGGCGTATTCACCAAGGACAACCCGGACATGATTCAGGATGACGTGAATTTCCTGGAGAACGCCCTGCGCGCGCGGGGAAAGTAATGCAGAGATCGCTCAGAGCCCCGTTTCCCGACCCGTGGAACGGGGCAGCCAACCGGCGTTCAGCCGTAAATCCGGCGAACAGCGTCGGCGATATCTGAGTCGGTGGCGATCCGCAGCACAACCTGGCCGCCGTAGATCTCCTCCAAGACGTTGAGCGTGTTGAAGTCGAGGGGGTCGGCCATGGCCACCAGGGCGCGGCCGCCGATTCGGCGCAATGCCACGCATTTGCGGGCCTCGGCAAAGGCCGCGCCGATCAGGCCGGTGACCTCGGGGTCGAACTCCTCCCCAGCCAGCGATGTGTAGGGAATCCGCAGTTGCTGCCCAAGGGCGTGGGCCATCGCGGTTTCCTCGACGTAGCCCAAGCGTTTGAGGATCACGCCCAGCCGTTCGTCGGTCTCTTGCTGCACGGCCAACGCCTCTTCGATCTGCGTCCCCGTCACGGCTCCAGCATCCAACAGCAATACACCGACGCGATCGTGAAAGGACGCCAGATCTTCGGGATCCAGCTTCACGGTCTCGGTGTCGGGATCGGCAATGCGGTCGGGGTCGAGTCCCTTGGAGGGCGGTTCGCTGCCGGGCCGTTCGCGCGCGGCGGCCGCCAGATCTTCGTAGAAGGCCACGCAGGAGGGATGGCGTTCGTCGGGACTCTTGGACAGGGCGCGAAGGAGCGCGGCGTTGGCTTCGTCCGACAGATGGTGGATCCGGGGAGCGGGTTTGGCCTGAATCTGGGCCACGATGGAGCCGGTGTAAAAGGGCGGCGAACCCGCGAGCAGTTCGTAGACGCTGGCGGCGAGGCTATAGAGGTCGCTGGGCGTGCCGATCGACTCGCCCAGGAGTTGCTCGGGGCTCATGAACATCACGGTGCCGCAGGTCACGCCGCCGGTGATGCGGTTCTTCATGTCGCTAAGGGTTCGCGCAATGCCAAAATCGGCCAGGCACGCCATGCCGTCGTCCCCAAGCAGCACGTTGGCCGGCTTCACGTCGCGGTGGAGTACGTCCTGCTCGTGGGCGTAGTCGAGGGCCTGGCTGACCTGCCTCACCCAGGGCAGCACCTCTTCGAGGGAGAAAGGCTCGTCGCGCTCATTGAGGATATCGGACAGGTTGCGGCCGGGCACGTATTCCATGGTGATGAAGCGCATGCCTTCGACGTCCCAGAAGGTGTAGACGCCCACAATGTTGGGATGGCGCAGTCGGCGGGTCAGCAGGACTTCGCGCTTGAGGTAGGCCACGGCGCGCCGGTCTTGGCTGAGTGCGCCGCTCATGAGCTTGCAGGCCACGGGGTCGTCGTTGAGATGGGTGTCGTGGGCGAGCCACACGCGGCCCATGGCGCCCTGACCCAGGGGCCTATCCAGCCGGAACCGTTCCGCCAACAGGTCGCCGGCTTCGAGGGTGTCCGGCGAGGATGCGCACATTCCAGTGGTCCTTTCCAGCGCCGCGCCCCGCCTCGTGGGGGTGTCCCCGATCCAGGAAGCGCCGGTCCTGCGACGTCTTGTTTGGTTTGTTCAGAGCGTAGTACCCGTATAATTGCTGCCTTGCCACCCGCGCGACACGCGGAGTCTAGCAGGGCGTGCGGGCATATTCAACGGTGCGGCTGTGTTGGGGGTAAGGGAATCGCTGGAACCGTGCGCCGCGTACCGATATGATAACGGAAAGAGTGAAGTATCGAACGTAACGTGGAGGGCTTACACGATGAACCCGGACATGCGGTCGGGAATGCGTAGGTTGGGAGTCTTGTGGATTGCGGTGGGGCTGGTGGGGGCGATGGCGATGCCGGTGGCGGCGGCGGAACGCGAGTGGACGGAGTTCAAGAGCCCGAAGTACGGCTATGCCTTCAAGCTGCCCGCGGAGTTCACGATGCAGGGCAAGGAAGACAAGACGACTACGTGGATCTACCAGCCGGGCGCGGACGGGACGCGGAAGAAGGGCAAGAAGAAGTTCAAGATCGGCCTGAAGGTACGTGGGGTCGATCTGAGCAAGGCCTCGAAGCCCCCGGCGGACGACGGCCCGGAGAGCGCCCTCAGCATCTACGTGAACTGGGTCGAGATGCCGAACGTGTCTTCGGCGACGATGTACAAGACCAACCGGAAGTCCGATCTGCAGAATATCGAAGGGCGGGATCCCGACTACCGAGACCTGCGGGACTTCTCGAAGAAGAAGGGGTACGCCTACGAGGGGTACACGTACTGGTACAAGGAGTTGGACAAGGAGTCGCCTGACGAGATCCACCGCTGGCACATCAAGTCCTACGGCAATGGCAGCTCCTACATCGTGGGACTGTGCGGCACGTACGGTCAGTTCGAGAAGTGGGCCCCCGTTTACGAGGAAGTGGTCAAGAGTTTCCGTCTGATTCCTTTCGACGAGAAGTAGGCTGTCACCGGGCCGGAATGGGCAGGGAACACGCGTTTGCCGCGCGTGGGAAGGGATCGCCCCCCCATCGGTGAGGAAGGGCGTGTTTCGTGTCGTGTTCAGGGGATGATGCGGCGTCTCGCGCGGGCTGGGGCGTCTGTATCGGCGCATTCGCGATCTCCTCGGCGCTGATCGCCGCGGGCTCGGTGTTGAGCGACTCACCGTTGCCCCGCGAGTTCTTGCTCGTGCCGGTAGTACTCATCCTGTTCGCGGGGCTCAGCTACCCGCGCCCGTTGTATCTGGGCATGATCGTGCTGTTCCTTCCGGTGGCGTTCTTGGCGGCCCATGGTACCCCCGGGCCGCTGCCGGGGGCCGCCATCGTGATCGTTGCGTTGCTGCTGGTGGTGGTCGCGGAGGCCCACCGGCGCCACACCGCGAAGGGCCGGGAGGCTGAGCAGGCGGTGCGCCGTAGTGAAGCCCTGTTCCGCGCGATCACCGAGAACACGGCCGACGTGACGGTGGTCATCGACCAAGACGGTATCCAGCGATACGTCAGCCCCTCGATCGCCGCCACATCCGGATACACACCTGAGGAGGCGACAAGGAAGTCGTTCGAAGAGTTCATACACCCGGACGACCTGGGCGCGATACAGGAGTTGTTCCGGGTGGCCAGGAACACGCCTCGGGTCCAACTGGACATCCCGGTCCTGCGCGTGCGTCACCGTGACGGCCGTTGGATGTACATGGAAGGCAAGGTCACCGACATGCGCGACGACCCAGCCGTGCATGGCATCGTCGCCAATTGCCGTGACATCACCGAGCGCCTCAAAGTGGACGAGGAGCTGCGGCGGGCGGAGGCGGCGTTCCGTGAATTGTTCGACGAGGCGCCGGTGGCCTACCATGAGCTTGACACCGAAGGCCGCATCGTCCGCGTCAACAAGACCGAGACCGAGATGCTCGGTTACACCGCGGACGAAATGCTAGGACATTACGTGTGGGACTTCGTTGTGGATCCGGAGCGTTCCCGGGCGCGGTTTTGCGAGCGCATGGCGCATCGCCGGGAGGGCCCTACCTTCGAACGTACGCTAAGGCGCAAGGACGGCACGACGGTGCCGATGCTCATCGAGGATCGTTTCCTGGTCGACGGGAACGGCGAACTTACCGGTTTGCGCTCGGTTTTGCAGGATATCACCGCGCGCAAGCAGCAGGAAGAAAAGCTACGTGAAAGCGAGGGCCGCTTCCGCCTGCTCGCCGAGAACATCCCCGGCATCGTATACCTCTGCAAGAACGACGAACGCTACCGGATGATCTACCTCAACGACCACGTCGAGACGCTCACCGGCTACCCCAAGGAGGATTTCCTCGAGGATCGGATCAGCCTGGTGGAGTTGTTCCATCCCGAGGACTCGGCCGGGGTGTTTGAAGGCGTCGATCGTGCGCTGGAAGAGGAAGAGCCGTACTTCCTGCGGTACCGCGTCAAGCGATCGGACGGCGAGTGGCGATGGGTGGAGGAGTACGGCGGCGGGGTGTATGGCGAGGACGGCGCCCTATTGTATCTCGAGGGACTCATCCAGGATGTCACCGAGACTCGAATCGCGCGTGAGGAACGCCGGAAACTCGAAGCCCAGATGCAGCATGCCCAGAAACTGGAGAGCTTGGGCGTGCTGGCCGGCGGCATCGCCCACGACTTCAACAATCTACTGACCGGCGTGTTGGGTAACGTCGGTCTGGCCCGGATGGACACACCGGCGGGGTCACCGGCCAACGAGTTTCTCGAAGGCGCCGAAACCGCCGCGCGCCGGGCCGCCGACCTCTGCCGCCAGATGCTGGCCTACTCGGGCAAAGGACGCTTCGTCATCAAGGCCGTCGACCTGTCGGGTCTGGTCCGTGAAATGCTCCACCTGCTCGAGGTGTCCATCTCAAAAAAGGTCGCGCTCAAGTGCCATCTCGACGACAACCTGCCTGCTACACAGGGGGACGCCACGCAACTGCGCCAGGTCGTCATGAACCTGATCACGAACGCGTCGGACGCCATCGGCGAACAGAGCGGCGCCATCTCTCTGCGAACCGGCGTGATGGATTGCGACACCGACTATCTGAGTGAGACGTACCTGGACGACGACTTGCCGGAGGGGCCGTACGTCTACATCGAGGTGACCGACACCGGCATTGGGATGGGTGCAGACACCCAGGCGAAGCTGTTCGATCCGTTCTTCACGACGAAATTTGCCGGGCGGGGACTGGGGCTTGCGGCAGCGTTGGGCATTGTGCGCGGGCATCGGGGCGCGATCAAGGTGTACAGCGAGGTGGGCCACGGCACCTCGTTCAAGGTCCTCTTCCCCGCGGTCTCGCAACCGGCCGAACCTGAGGAAGAGCAACACCACTTTGGCGACATCAAGGGCGAAGGCACCGTGTTGGTGATCGACGACGAAAAGGCGATCCGGGATGTCGCCCGCAACGCCCTGGAACGCTGCGGGTTTCAGGTACTCACGGCTGTGGACGGCCAAGAAGGCGTCGACCTGTTCCGCGAGAACGCGGAAGGCATCGTGCTGGTCTTGCTGGACATGACCATGCCGCGCATGGGAGGTGACGAGGCATTCCGCGGGATACGCCGCATCCGCGGCGACGTCCCTGTCGTCTTGTCCAGCGGCTACAACGAGCGGGAAGCCATCGAGCGGTTTTCAGGCGAAGGCCTCGCCGGCTTCCTCCAGAAGCCCTACCAGGCCGAACAACTGCTCGACAAACTCGGCGAGGTTCTGTCGGGCGGATAGACCGGCTTCGCGCCTGCTCATGTCCGTCTCCTCACTTCCGGCCGCCCAGTACGACCGCTTCGCCCACACGCGGCGGAGAATAGGGTATGTATTTATTGTGCCGGAGTTCCAGCCAAACCAGCGACGGGTCCTCCAACGGCACGTCGAACTG
>JAACEL010000376.1 GCA_011682535.1 Nitrospiraceae bacterium
CTTGCCCAGCCATGGATCCCCTCTCAGTCGCGAACCAGTTGCGCTAAACGCACGGCACTTTTCTCTCCGCGGCGCCCCGGGGTCGCCAGGAAACGCTTCACCCCCCCAACCTCCACCGCAATAAATTCATCAGGACTGCTGTCCAACTGCACAATGTCCCCGATCTGGAGCCCCGTCACCTCCTTGAGATCCAGTCTCACGTGCCCGAGTACCGCATCCACGGAGACGGCCGTTCGCTGCAGTGAACGCTCAATCGCGTTGCGCGTCACCACCGCCAACTCGGGTTCCATCTGCCGCATGTGGTGGGCCTGCTGGGAAATCTGGTCCAACACCGGGTTTAAGACCACCAGCGGGATGCACATGTTCATCACCCCCACCACCTCGCCGATATGCACCTCGTAACCCACCAGAATCACCATCTCGCTGCCCGCCACCACTTGAACGATCAGCGGGTCGCTCTCAAGATTGTTGATGCTGAGCTTGAACTCGATGAGTTGCGACCACGAACGCCGCAGACTGTCCAGAATCATCATGACGATCCGGGAAAGAATGCGATTCTCTATCTCCGTGAGTTCGCGCGGCTCCGCCAGACCTTCACCGCGCCCCCCCAATACTCGGTCCACGATGGGGAAGATCATCGCCGGATTGAGTTCCAGTACGGCGGTTCCCTCGAGCGGAGACATGTTGATGATGGCCAGGGCCGTAGGGCGCGCGACTGACAGGATGAACTCGTCGTAGGTCAACTGGTCCAGAGAGATCAGGTCCACGCGCACCACAGTGCGCAGAAACGGCGGGAACACAATGCTGACCTCGCGCGCGAAAGCCTCGAAGAGACTCTGCAGGCCCTTCATCTGCTCCTTCGAAACTCGTTCGGGGCGGCGGAAGTCGTAGGAGGCCAGATGTGGACCACCGGCCCCATCTTCGACATCTTCCTCCTCGGCAATCTCCCCTTCGGCGACAGCGCTGAGCAGAAGGTCGACTTCATCCTGGCTGAGAATATCCGCCATCCAAGAACCGCCTTTCCAAAATCGGAGCCACGCCCACCAGTTTCCATGCCGAGTATAGCACAGCACTCAGACGCGCGCAAGGAGTCAGGAAGTCCCTAAGACTTTTGTTTACGGCATGATACGCCTCTTCTCGGTCGAGAAGATCCTACGGTAATCAGTTCCCAGTCTTGCACTTTACGAAGTTTTGAGCAACCGGTTAAGGACTCGCCGCCCTCGAACGCCCCAGTCCGAATCCAGAACCGAGAGCACGTCGAGCCGGCCTTCCACCTTGGCTCGAAACATGCTCATGTCGTCCGTGGCGTCGATCCAGATCCGCCGCAACGCCCAACGGTCACGCGCGGCGCCGTTCACCCCGTAGCGGTTGGACACCGCATAGGCGAAGCCCGCCTCCTGCACTAACCGCACGCTGGTCCGGTCGTAATCGCCAGACGAACCAAACGGATACGCGAAGGCTTCGGGGAAAACACCCAAATGCTGCTGTATGGCACGTGCGCAGTCTGTGATTTCCGCGTACTGTTCCTGCGCCGGACACTGAGAAAGACGGCGGTGACCCATCGTATGCGCGCCGATTTCAAACCCCATCTCCCGCCAACTTGCGGCCTCCTTCCAAGTCATCAGCACACAGGCGTCGGAGGCGGGTCGTGATTCCTGGCGGTCGTGGTCAAGCACTCCGCCCATGCGGCCCGGCACGATGAAACACGTCGCGGTAAAACCACAGTCACGCAAGACGGGGGCGGCGTTCACAAGATTGTCGCGATAGCCGTCGTCGAAGGTTATTGCGATTCCCGTTCCTTCAGCCGCGCCGCACAGGTTCACCACACCGCCGTGTCCGGCCAGCCAGGCCATCTGTCGCTCGAACATCCCAGGCGTCACGTTCATCTCGTGACTCCGCGTGCCGACGCTGTGATAGGTGAGGATACGCGAGCCGCGGCATGGCCAGAAACGTCCAGGCGCCATGGCCAAGCGTTTGACGAGCCTCTTGATGGCCGCCTTCGTCTGGCTACCCCTCGCCAATGGAGGCCTCCTTTGCGGTCAGCATGCCCCACAAGTACCCGCACGCATACGCACAATAGGCGCCGAAACGCATCAGCTTACCCGTGAACAGCGCCCGGAGCAGGCGAAGCGGGAACCGCCCGGCCCGGTACGCGAGGCTCGTCTGCGCCTGAAACGAGCCAATATCCAAGGCCTCATGCGTTTCATACACGCTGTCGGGTTGGAACTTGCGGGCGTAGGCCGAACCGAAGCCATTCCGGAAGAAGATGCGAAGCAAGCGCCGCCAGCCCTCCGGGAGCGGATGATAGATCCGCGCGTGAGGAACCAGCACGACTCGATACCCCGCCTCGCGCAGCCTGACCCGCAGATCGGGATCCAGGCCGCGGATGATGTCTTCGCGTTCGCCACCCGCCTCCTCGAACGCCCTCATGGGTATCGCGCAGCAGCCGTGACAGGCCAAGTCGCTATCGGTGATCGTATCGACCACGGGTGTATTGAAGCGTGGGAACTGCTTGGACGCCCGCTGCTGAAACCGGCTGGCACCGGGCGGTGGGACGATGCTGGCCCCCGCCATGCCGATCTTGGGGTCTGCGTCCACCGCGTCCATCAGACGCTGCAATACGGTCTCGTCCGCCAGGCAACTGTCGTCGTCGAGAACGACCAACACCTCGCCGTGCGCCTGCGCCGCGCCTTGGTTGATGGCCTTGCCCTGCGGAGAGACGCCTTTGACCAAGTGCACTTCGAAGTCTTGGAACGTCTGGCTGCGCACACTGTCCAACAGCTTAGCGACGGCGCCACCGCGAACGCCGTCCAGTGTCGGAACGACGAGCGATGCCCGCGGCCGGCGTTTCGTTTCGGTTGCCTCAGTCATGCCCATGAGTATAGGTTGGCCCGCACGCCGCTTCAAAGCCCCTGGCAGACTTGAGACGCCAGTTCGATTGCCTCGTCGCGAACCGACTCGAAGGCGCCGATTTGTGGAGCGAAGGCGCCATAGTATATGAACGCACTCTCGACCTCGTATCCCCCTTCGGCGTACGCGGCGGCGGTGGGCAGGTACCCCATCTCTCCGTTGGCGTAACCCACCACGTACGTCCGCTCACCCACGGCGGCGCGGAGCTGATCGGCCATTACGGAGAATACCTCCGCCCCGAGACACACCAGCTTGACCGCCCCGATCCGCACCGCATGAATGTCAATCTCCGCATGCGTAAGCGGATCCCCTCGTTCCGCTCGCGCCACCATCATCGCTTCCCACGTGTTGGCGCTGTCGCGCACGCGATCGGGCACGTAACCCGTCTGGCCATTCAGTCCAGCCCGAGTTCGTGCGGCAATCGCCCGAATCCCGTCGGCGTCCACCGTAGCCAGCGGCACCCGAAGCGTTCGCGACACCGCGCTCAGGCTATCGCCCGCGGACCGGCACGATGCCAGTGCATCCGTCACGCTGCCCGCCAGTTCGCCGCCCATGGCCTCGATATCGCCCGCTTCCTCCGCGCGTTGCGCAGGATTCGTGTTCCCGCAAGCGCCGTTGGTGAACAGCACCACGGGCTGCCCGCGAAGACGTTCCCGCACACTCAACGCCGCCCGACCCAGAATATCGCCGCTAACCTTCCGATTCGACGCCCGCCACCCTACGTTGTGCATGGCGTAGTTGGCGAGTACGGCCTTGTAAGCGCCGTCGGGCCGGCGCCATCCAACCACTCCCACACGGTGGTCGGTGTGCGCGGAGGCCTGACCGCGACGATCGATCGCCAGTTCACACACGCCCTCTGCCATGACGGGTTCGCACGTTTCCGTCTCCGCCATGGCGGCGGCCGCGGCTTCCAACATGCGCCCTCGAAGCCATCCCATATACGCTTCATCGTACGCCCCGAGGTTAATGAGATGCAGCGTTGGCGGCCCCGAATGGGTATGGGTGGCCGAGATTACGATGTCATCCGTGTCCAGCCCAGCCCTCTCGCCCAGCGTCTTCTTCAGTTCGCGAACGAACGCACGTTCGAAGCCGATGAGGTCGGCATGCAGCCAGAGCAAGAAGCGTTCAACTCCTGCCTCCAGATAGAGCGCGCGCACGCTCAGTGGATCCTGAATGCCCAGCGAAGGCTGCACGCGTGCGACGTAACCGCTGAGTTCGCAACCCGCCGGAGGGGTAATGTCGATCATGGCCGCACCCGCTTCCATTGCTTCTCCTTGCTTCATGATTCCGCCAGTGCTCAAACCCCAACAAACTAACAGTTGCGACCGCCCTATGCCAAGAGGAATCCTCGCTCACCCGGGTACTACGCGCGCGAGGCATGAATCTGTATAATCTCGCTATATGCGGAAAGCACAACCATCTATCCGGGAGGCAACCATGGCCATCAAGAAAACACGTTCAGCACTACCTGTCATTGTAGTCCTTGTTGCACTGCTCAGTCCCTTCTCGGCAACGGCTGTTGCCGAGACCCCACCCGATCCGGAGAAACCCGGACCCTACCCCGTGGGCGTTACCACGATGATGATGATCGACCACAGCCGTACCGACCCAGCGTTCAACGGCGGCCCCCGCACCATCATGACGGAGATCTGGTATCCCGCCACCGACGACACGCGTGGACTCCCGAAGAACCGTCTACTCGACTTCTTCTCCCGTAGCGAAGATCCCGCGTTCCTGGCCATCCTGCAGTTGGCGTTCGGCGTCGACATACTCGCCGTCGACAAGACTTTCCAGAACTTCGCCGTTCGCGATGCGCGAATCCGCGACGGCAAGTTCCCCCTCCTTCTCTTCTCGCACGGCAACGGCGGTTTGCGCATGCAGAACGCGTTCTGGTGCGAACACATGGCCAGCCACGGATACATCGTCATGGCCCCCGACCACACCGGCAACTGCGCCGTCACCTTCATCGACGGCGAGATGGTCATCTTCAACGATACCGACGAAGGCCGCACCCTCTCCCGCACGGATCGCCCCAAGGATCTCAGTTTCCTCATCGACACCATGGAACGCTTTAACAAAGGCGGCGACAGCCGGTTTCTCAACCGCGTCGACATGGAACATATCGGCGTCGCCGGTCACTCCTTCGGCGGATACACCAGTACATGGATGGCCGACCAAGAACCCCGAGTCGATGCGATCGCCCCCATGGCGGGCGTCGCCGAGACCCGCACGAACGACAGTTGCCCTGTGATGCTC
>JAACEL010000377.1 GCA_011682535.1 Nitrospiraceae bacterium
GGCTATGCTATCGCCCATTACGCCGACTTTTACGACCTCAAACATGTGCTGATCCTGGGGCGTTGCACGTCGGGTTCGGGCGGCCAGATGATCCTCGACGGCGCGAACGAAGTGTTGAACGCGGAGTTCCCTGAGATAGCGGCGAAGACGAACATCCAGTTGCCGGACGAGAAAAGCCGCCGGGTCGGACAGTCGATCGCGGCCGCGAGCCTTCCGGCCCTCAAATAGTAGCGTCCGAACGGCGGGTGCAATTCAGTGGAGACGGGTAGTATGGAATTCAAGATTGACACAGCGGAGTTGTTCGTTCCGGACGGGCTGGACGCGGAGGAAGCGCTTGCGCGCACAACGCACATGGCAATTGGCGCGCACCAGGACGACCTGGAGATCATGTCGTACGAGGGCATCCTGGCGTGCTTTCAGCAGGCGGACCAATGGTATATGGGCGTGGTGGTGACGAACGGCAGCGGCTCACCGCGCGACGACGTCTACAAGGATTACACGGACGAGGAAATGCGCGTGGTCCGGCGCAAGGAGCAGAAGAAGGCGGCGGTCGTGGGTGAATACGCGGCGCAGGCGCTGCTCGATTACCCCAGTTCGGCCATCAAGGACGGCGCCAACAAGGATCCGGTGGCGGACATTGCGGCGCTGCTGACGGCCGGACGGCCGGAGGTGGTCTATACGCACAATCTAGCCGACAAGCACGACACACACGTGGGCGTGACGGTGAAGGTGATCGAGGCGATTCGGCGCCTGCCCGCGGAACTGCGCCCGATGAAGCTCTACGGCTGCGAGGTGTGGCGCGACCTGGATTGGATGACGGACGAGGACAAGGTGCCGTTCGACTGCTCGGGTCATGAGTGCTTGCAGGCGGCGTTGTTGGGCGTGTTCGATTCGCAGATCGCGGGTGGCAAACGGTATGACCTGGCCACGATGGGCCGCCGCAAAGCGCACGCGACCTACCACGCCTCGCATGGCACGGACGAAACGACCGGACTCAATTTCGCGATGGACCTGACGCCGCTGATCGCGGATGATGGCCTTGATCCGGCCACTTATGTGAAGGGCTACATCGATCGATTCGCGCAGGAAGTGTCGGAGCGTCTGGCCAAGCTGATGTCTTCGGCCTAGGGGTCCGGCCAGAAACCCGCATGGAGCACGCGGCAGCAGTTGCGAGCAGAGCACGGAGCGACGAAGCCGCAATGTGGGCATTGTAATGAGGAGCGACAACGCTATGCGACGTAAATGCTGCCGCCCGAAGGGTTTCGGCGGGAACGACATGGGCTGCGTTGCCGCTTCTCAACTACCTCCGGAGTGGTTTCGTCGCGGCGCCTCGCCCTTGACGCCCCCGCCGAAACGTGCCCTAATGGGGGTTTCTGGCCGGACCCCTAGCATCCCTTGGCGAAAACACGATCTGAACGCTGACGGGGCGGGATCATCGGTGGAGTGAGTGGGTCATGCTGGAACGCGTACGCCATAGGCTGGTGATGCTCGCCCTCGTGCTGTCCGCCGCCACTCCGATGGGATGTGGCGCGCCGGAGGACGTGGGGGTGACGCGGTCGGGGATTGTCACAATGGCGCCGCACCTGACGGAGACGGTGTTCGCGTTGGGTCTGGGCGATCGCGTCGTGGCCCGGGGCGACTTCTGCGACTATCCGCCC
This sequence comes from Nitrospiraceae bacterium, assembly GCA_011682535.1. Lineage (GTDB taxonomy): Bacteria > Hydrogenedentota > Hydrogenedentia > Hydrogenedentales > SLHB01 > JAACEL01. Next base: position 1,659 of record JAACEL010000377.1, read on the forward strand.
GAAGCGGCCGCCTTGCCCAAGGCGGGGGGGTATCTGGATCCCGATTACGAGAAGCTGACGATGCTTTCCCCCGCTCTGCTCATCGTAGGCGGCAATCACCAGGAGTTGACCGACTTCGCGAAGATGAAGCGGATCGACGTGCTCAATGTGCATATGGACAGTTTCGCAACCATCGATGCGGGGATAGCAAAGCTGGGCACGGCGCTGAAATGCGAAGCGGAGGCGGACGCGCTACGCAAACGTATCCGCGACGAACTGGATGCGGTGCGGGCGGCGGTGAAACCGTTCCCTCGAGTGAAAGTGCTGATCATCAGCATGCGGAACGACCACAGTCTCAATACGCTCTACACGGTGGGCGGTGAGTCGTTCGTGTCGGAGGTTGTGGCGTGCGCGGGCGGCGACAATGTGTACGGCGACTCGGAGATCCCTTATCTGGAGGCGTCGAAGGAGACCGTGGTCGTGCGCGAACCGGACGTGATCATCGAGATCCACGCGGGGGAGAACCTGAGCGCCGAGGAACAGGCCCGTTACGTGGCGGATTGGAACCAGATGCCTTCGCTGCCCGCGGTGCGCAACGGGCGCGTCTATTTGATCATGGAATCGCACGCGCTGCGGCCGGGGCCTCGCGTCGCCGAAATCGCCCGGCGTGTGGCGCGCTGTCTACACCCCGAGGCCGGCATCCCATCATCATGACGCACACGCTGACAGCCGAATCCGTCGCCTACGCCTACGAATCCGCGTCCCCTGTATTTTCGCAAGTGGACGCTGCCGTGCGAGCGGGCGAAATCCTGGGCATCGTGGGGCCGAACGGTTCGGGCAAGAGCACGCTGCTGCGCGTGATGAGTGGGCTGCTGCGTCCCGGCTCGGGCCGGGTGACGCTGGATGGGCGGCCGCTGTCGGCCTTCTCGAACGTGGATCGGGCGCGGACGCTGGCGTTTCTACCCCAGGCGGTGAATCCGGCATTTGCGCTGAGCGTGTTCGAGGTCGTGTGCCTGGGGCGGTATCCCCACATGGGAGCGTTCGGAGCGCTATCTGCGCATGACCGCGAGGTGGCGGAGCGGTGTATGCGGCACACGGAGATCGAGGCGCTTGAGACGCGCGACTTCCTGACGCTGTCGGGCGGTGAACGCCAGCGGGTGCTGCTGGCCAGCATCCTGGCGCAGGAGCCGGACATTCTTCTGCTGGACGAACCGACGGCGGCGCTCGACATCCACCACCAGATCGAGCTGTTCGCGTTGCTGGCGCGCCTGGCAGAGGACGGTTATGGATTCGCGGTGGTGACGCACGATCTGAACCTGGCGGCGCGGTTCTGCGACCGGCTGCTCTTGCTGACGAACTGGCGTGAGACCCCTATCTCCGGGACCCCTGCCGAGGTGCTGACGGGACCGCGTTTGTCGGAAGCTTACGCCGCCGCCATCCGCGTAGACCGGCATCCGGTGACGGACGCGCCGCTCATCTGGGCCGAAACGCCGGCCGGAAATGGCCCGTCTGCGGGAGGCGATGGGCCGCCTCTGGAAGGCGGTAGATCATGACGCGCCGGGGCCGCCGTTTTTTCGTAGCACTCGTCGTCGCGGGTAGCATCGCGATGGTGCTGCTGAGTCTACTGACGGGCGCGGAGCCACTGAGCGTGGCGCGGGCGTGGCGCGAATGGCGGTCGGGTATCCCGATGACCGAGGCGCCGACGTTGAGCATCCTGGTGCAACAGCGGATGCCGCGTACGCTTGCCGCGCTGTTGGTGGGCAGCGGGCTGGCGCTGGTGGGGTGCGCGTTCCAGGCGATGCTGCGCAACCCGCTTGCGACGCCGTATACGCTGGGTGTCGCGAGCGCCGGGGCGTTCGGCGCGTGGACGGCCACGGTGCTGATGGCGGGGTATGGTCTGACACGTTCGATACTGGGCGTGTCGTCCGTGCAGGTGTTCGCCTTCGTATTCGCCGAGGCCGACGTGCTGATCGTGTACTTCCTCGCCGCGCGAAAGGGCAAGGTATCGCCCACCGTGTTGCTGTTGGGCGGCGTGACGATGGGCATGCTGTCGAATTCGGGCATCCTGCTGATGCGGTATCTCTCGGATCCGGAACGGCTGAAGATGATGGACCACTGGCTGATGGGCGGGGTGGACGTGCTGGGCTATGGTCCGGTGCTCACGCTGCTGATCGGTGTAGCCCCTTGCATGGCGATTCTACTCGCGCAGATGGCCAAGTTCGACCAGTTGGGCTTCGGGGTCGAGATTGCCGCGGGACGAGGTATAAACGTGCGCCTCCTGCAGACAAGCACGTTCTTCGTGGGGTCGCTGATGACGGCCGTCATCGTGTCGGTGGCGGGGCCGATCGGATTTGTGGGCCTGATCGTACCGCACGCGGTGCGCAGCGTGACCGGGTCGCGGCACCGAATCCTGATGCCGGTGAGCGTGATCGCGGGCGGCGGATTCTTGTGCTTCTGTGATATCGTGGCGCGTAAACTGTTACCCGGCGAGACCCCGATCGGGATCGTCACGACGCTGTTGGGCGGCCCGTTTTTCCTTTACCTGCTCCTGCGGCGGCGTTTCACCGACTGGGGGGCGTGATGCCCTCATCTTGAGCCTATCATTGACGGCAAGAAGGAGTATGGACATGAATAAGACGTTGGCTTTGCTGCTGTTTGGGTTCCTGGTACTGCAACTGTGTGCGATAGTACCGCCCGCATCGGCGGCGGATGGCCTTCAGGTGGGCGTGGCGTCGGCGACCATCAACCCGCTTAAGGGCACCTTCCTGGGTGGGTACGACTACAACCGCCGCTCGACGGGCGTACACGACGACTTGTTCGCGAAGGCGGTTGTGTTCTATGACGGCGAATCGGCCGTCGCGCTCGTGGTGCTAGACAGTTTGAGCGTTCAATACGACACGACACAGGCCATTCGCGCCGCGGCTTCCGGAGCCGTCACGCGGATTCCGTTGCCGCCTGAACGCATCATCGTACAATCCACGCACGCCCACTGCGCACCCGACACCATCGGGATCTACGGTCCCGATCAGATGACCACTGGCCGCGTTCCTGAATACATGGAGCGCCTGGTGAGCACGGCGGCGGCGCAGGTGGCGCGCGCAGTGGAAGTTTTGCAGCCGGCACGGCTCGTCCACACCCGGACCGAATGCGTGGGGTGGGCGGTCAACGACAGTGAACCGGCAATCCTCGACAACTCGGTGACGGTGCTACAGTGTCTCGACGCGGAAGGGAAGTCCATCGCGACGTTGACGAACTTCGCGTGCCACCCGACGGTGCTGGACGGGGACACGACGCTATCGAGCGCGGACTGGGTGGGGAGCTTCTATGCGACGATGGCGGCGCTTCCGGGCGAGCACCTGTTTCTGCAAGGGGCGGTGGGCTGTTGGATACAGCCTGAGACTCCGGAGCGGACGTTTGCGCTGGCGAAGAAATACGGTGAAGACTTGGGCAAAAAGACGTTGGCTGCGTTGGAAAACACCACGCCGCTGACGGACACGAAGATCCGTTTCGCGCGCAAGATTTTTG
>JAACEL010000378.1 GCA_011682535.1 Nitrospiraceae bacterium
GTTGCCGGTGATGGTATGCGCGATCTTCAATCCGGTGGTGGCCATGAGAGAGCCGCCGGAGGGTTCCTCGGAGCCATCCATACCGCGCCAGCCGCCGATCAGCACCGTACTCTCACGCTTGCCGTCGTCATGCATCACGCGCATACCGTTCTTCAGATGCGCCCAATTAGACATGTCGCGCACGATCTCGCGGATGGCGTCCTTCTGCGCGTCGTCGGCCGCCACGAAGTAGTACAAGCCCAGCGCGCGGAACACCTGGTCGTAGTTGTGATGGCTCGGCCCACCCCGGTAGCGCAGGTGCTGATATTCGCCCTTCCCCTGTTTCCACAGATCGCGCGTGTCGGCCCCCGCCCGCTCCTCGTAGGACACGCCATGCCCGAACGCGATCCCCCGTGCCAGGAAACCGGGCTGGCCGCTGACCAGCGTGAGGATCCGGAAACCGCCGATGATCTCGTTGGCGCGTTTGTAGGCTTCCTTGAAGTCGGGGTGGCCGGCGCCGAGCGAATCGCGCAGGAAGGCCACGCGGAACGCCTCGCCCGTCAGCAGGCAGGCCGTCCACGAACTCGTGTGGGCGATATTCGACGGCCCCGTCGTGCCGTGGTCGAACGTCCAGCCCGGCGGCAGTTCGCCCGTCTCCGTCAGCGTCCGCCATCCCCCCAGCGCCGGGTCCACATAGTGCGTGGGCGGCACAAGCCGTACGCTCGACGGATAGGTGCCGAGGATGTTGTGCCGTTCGGCCGTGTTGCGCTCGAAGTACAAGGCCTTGTCGTGGAGGGTCTTCTTCCAACTCCCCATGTCGCGCTGCGCCGCAGCGTCGCACGCCCACAGACCACAGAGAAGTAGGACTACCAGCATCTTCATGTTCACGTTCTCCTATTGGGATTCCTCCATGCAGACACGAAGGCCCTTCACCTTAGGAAGGGAGCACGCCGCCCAGTAAGACCGTTATACCGCCAGCTGTGGCACGCGTTCAATCCGTCGGTTACCGCGGGCTTGTCTTCCTCGTTCCCCAATCCCTGCCGCAGCGGCTTGTTCAGAATAGGCGAAAGGCAGAACGTATCCGTTCAGGCCGGAACACAGTTTCCTGCCGCGGACCCCGACAATTCGTCGTGAAAGTCTTTGGCGGCGCTGGTTGCGTTATTGCTCTTTCGGGACGCTGAGCGCGGCGATCAGTTTCTCGGCGCTCTGCTTCTCCAGTTTCACTTCCGGGTCGTGGACGAGTTTCTTGATGCGATAGCGAACCGTCTGGGGCGGGCCGGCATGGATCTGGAAGGCGATTCCGCCTGACCGTTCGTCCTCCGCGCCCACATCCAGGAAGGCCACGCCCAGCCTGCCGTTGATGGCGGTCCAGATGGCCGGCCCGACGGCAAGGATCTCATAGCGGTTCCAGTCTCCGGGTTTGACCGCCTTCTCCGCCCGATCGTTCCAGTCCAGCTTGCCGCGGCCCTGCTCGTGATACAACCGCCCCCACACGTTCTCGCCGATGTCCGCCTGATACCCGCGAGCCTGGCCATGCTCGTCGATCTTCTTTGAGCGGAACTGAATTCCGGAGTTGGCCGAAGGCGGTTCGAGCTTGACGTCGACAGCAAGATAGAAATCGCCCACTTCGCCAGGACACCAGAGAAAATCACTGCGCGGAATCTGGGTATCGCTCTGACCGACGATGACGCCGTCCTCGATCCGCCAGTACGCCATGTCGCCCTGCCACCCGGTAAGATCCTCGAGGTTGAGAAGGCTCTTGTCCTCGCGGGCCGACTTGCCCAGGTTCTTGGCGATGGCGGTGGCGGCCTGCCGCGCTTCGGCCTTGACAGACTCGTCGCCGAATTGACCCAGCGCCGTTGCGAGCGCGTCGACATGGTGTACCTGAGCCAGGCTACTGAGCACCAGTTTCTTCTCGTCGGCTGTGCGGGCATGGTCCATCAGAGCGGCGTGATGTTGGAGGAGTTCGGCGGTCCCGAGTTTGCTCTGTTTGAGCAGCCGCACTGCGCCCCGCAGAGCCAGCAGCTTCAGTGTTTCGTCTGGGGCGGTCCCGACCAGTTCCATGATCGTGGGAAGCGCATCGAGGCCCGGCCACTCGCACAGCGCACGCAGTGCGCCTTCTCTGACCGTTCCCTCGCCTTCGAAGGCGGCGGTGCGGACGGTTTCGAGGGCCTTGGGACTGCCGGTGACGCTCAGGATCCGCAGCAGGGCGACTTTCGTCTCGCCTTGCGCCGCGTCCAGCGCTGAGAAAAGCGCATCCACGATTTCGGCCGGCGCCGAAGCGCTCGCCAATCTCAGCGTTTCGTTCTCGCCGATAGTGCTACTGAGCGCCGTTCCGCTTTCCGTATAGGCCACGCGCAGCTTCTTAGGGACACCCGGGGCCGGATCGCCGAAGTTGCTGTTGGAGGCTTCCACCGACAGTGATCCCGATTTCACGATGAGGGCCACCTTCTCGGTGACATCGGTCGATGGGCCGTCGGGCAAGGCGCCGTACACCGCCTCTTGAATCACTACGTTTTCGGCGGACGGCGCCTTCTTCTGGCGGGAGCAGAGGGCTGCCAGGGCGGCCTCGGCGGCCTGCATTTCCGACTGGGAGCGGGCCTCGATCAGGCGGCCCAACAACCCAGGCATCTGCTCGAGTCCCGCGAAGTCTTCAAGGGCTCTGAGCGCGGTCAGGCGGACGCTCTCGTCTTGGTCGGTTTGCGCCATCTTCATGAGAAGGCCGACGGGCGCCGCCATGCCGCCTTGGCGAGTCAATTCGATGGCGACGCAGCGGGCCTTGGCTTCGTCACTCTCCAGCATGGCTCGGAGGACCGCGTCTCCGGCCTCGCCGGGGAAGTGGCTCAGCGAATGGCGTGCCACCGTGGCCAGTTCCCCGTCCTCTGCCCAGGCCAGATGCTCCATCAACTTCAGGGAGGGTGTGTAGCCCATACGGGCCAGGGCGCTAAGGGCGGCCACACGGACCTCGATGGGTCCCTCTTCAGCCTCGGCAAGCACGACGGGTCCAGCGTCGGCCCCATTGCGATCCCCCAAGGCCTGGATAAGGCGTACTTTCCTTTCGGCGGTCAACGAGGGCAACTGTGCCGCCATCGCAGCGGTTATCTCCCGCTCCCCGCCCATTTCCCTTGAAACGCGGAGGGCGGCGGCGAACTGGTCGTCATTGTCCCCGCGGAGCGCTTCCTCGAACAGCGGCAAGCCATATTCGCTGCCTCGAGTGAGTATGGCCCCCCGCATCGCACCGGTGCGGACCTGCTGTGGGGCGTTCGGAATATCGAGTATACGATCATAAATCGCCATGGCCTGGCTGCGCTGGCCCGTCTCGGCCAGCATCTCGGCGTAATTGAACAGGGCGTCGCAGATCGCTCGCAGATTTCCGGGCGGCTGGTTGGCTTGGTCAATCGCATCCTCCAGCGCTTTCGCACCCTCGGGGGTGGCGATCGTGCCGAGGGCTCTGGCAGCCGCCTGCGCCACATCCGCGTCGGCATCGGACAACAAGGCGATCAGGTCCGGAACGGCCTGCTTGTCCCGGCGTGCGGCCAGGGAGCTGACCATACCCACTTTGAGGCGGCCGCTGGTCTTCCCCAGGGCGTCACGCAACGCCTGGCCCGCTTCAGGGTATGGCATTGGCTCCAGGGCATAGCGCGCCATGTGCGACAACTTCTCATCAACGAGTAGGGTCGCCAGCGCGGGCACCGCGGCTCGATCTCCGGTGAGGGAAAGTTTGCGGCAGGCCTCCAGTTTCTCTCTGAGAGACGCGTCGGATTCCAGGACGGCAATGGAATCAGTTTCCTGCGCCAAGGCCGGCGCCGCGAAGGCAAAGGCGAGAACGCTCGCCACAACGAGGGTCACGATGGGGTTGCGCATAATCACACGTTTTCCTTTCGAGTCGGATGTCATATTACCCAAGGCGCCCGCTGAGCCCGTGAGCGCAGGCGGTTGGCTTCATCGTCGTTGATAAACTCCTCCGCCACCGGATCGTATTCCAGATCGCGCTCGAGCCACATGCAGATATTGGCGGCGTGTACGGTGCTCATCGAGCGATGCATCACGCTGGGGTTGGCCACCGTCTGTTCGCGAGACTTCACACAGTCCAAGAAGTTGCGCATGTGGTCGAGCGACCGCCCGGTGCGGGCGACATACTCGCCGACCACCTTCTTATAATCGGCCAGCAATTCCGGTGACGAAGTTTCAGGCCTGGAGTAGCCGTCGGCGGCCCCAGCCCAGCCCCGTTCACCATCGAATCGCTCCCCACAGGAGCCGTGCCAGTACCGGTCTCCGCGAGAGAGGATCAGTTTCTGACCGTTGGCAAAGCGGCACACCATGCCGTCGCCGTTGTCGTTGTCGACATACTCGTACTTGACCGGCGACGTGTCCCCCGCGTCAAGGCCCGCCTGCGCCTGGGCGAATGTGTGTGCGCCCCATTCGCCGATGCAGCTTGTGTGAAAATCATAGTCGCCCCGCCAGCGTCCCCGGACATACTCGTAGTTGTAGGGACGCCAAGGGCACGAGCCCAGCCAGATGTCCCAATCCACCTCGTCCTTGGGCGGCAGCTCTTCCGCCGGCTTCCAGTTGTGGGGCATCTTAGCCGTGTCCCAAGGAGCAATGTGGGCGTAAGCGGTATGAACCTTGCCCAACCGCCCTGTACGGGCCATCTCAATGGCGAACACGTGGTTGGCCTCGCTGAGACGTTGTGTCCCGGTCTGGTAGACCCGTCCGTATCTGCGCGCAGTCTCCACCACGGCCTGGCCTTCGGTGATCGTCATGGTGGAGGGCTTCTCGGTGTACACATCCTTGCCCGCCCGCATCGCCCGGATCGAGGCCTGGGCGTGCCAATGGTCGCCCGTGGCAATCAGGACCGCGTCGATGTCCGGACGGCTGGGCAGGAACTCGCGGAGGTCGCGATACATTGTGCAGTCTTCGTTGCCGTAGTGTTCGTCCACGAATTTCTTGACCGCGTGGCGTTGTTTTTTCTGGATGTCGCAGATGGCGACGACTTGCACGTCCTTGTTGGCGATGATCCAGCGCAGGTCGTGGAAGCCGCGGCCGTGAATGCCTATGCCTCCCACCGTGATGCGTTCCGAGGGGGGCGTCGTGCCGTCCTTGCCCAGGGCAGAGGCGGGCACGATATACGGCGCCGCCACCGCCGCGGCGGTGGCGGACAAGAAACTCCGGCGTGAGAC
>JAACEL010000379.1 GCA_011682535.1 Nitrospiraceae bacterium
GGATCGTTAACAAGGCGACTGTCATGGAATCCACCGGCCCTGTTGAAAGAAACAATTGGGCATTGTACAGAACGTATCCGGTTGGGTGCAACTCGAATCGTGATTCTTGTGTGTGAATTCGACGATCAAGCGCACGCGAATCGTCTGCGTTCAGACGCGATGGGGAGAAGAGAGAAGATCTATCCGTTTGTGGCGCGCAGTTCCGCCGGCGTCAGGATCGGCTCTCCGCGGTTCGTGTGGCGATCGCGAGGCCATTGAACGCCGAGGGCGAGTAGATCGGTCTTCATGCGTTCGGCCATTTTCTGCAGTTTGCGTGGACGCGCCTTCGCGAGATTTTTCTCCTCGCCGATGTCTTTTTCGACGTTGTAGAGTTCCCAGCGCCGCGGGTTGTAGAAGTAGATGACCTTCCATACGCCAACGCGCATGGCGCTGTGGGGTTCGTAGCCGGGACCACGCGGTCCCCAGACATGAGGATAGTGGAAGTAGAGGGGGCGTTTCGGGTCGGATTCCTGTTGCAGCAGGTAGAGCCGCACGTCGCGTCCGTCCACGGGGTGGGTAGCGGGGCTCGGGGCGTCTGCGCCGGCGACACCCAACAGAGTGGGGAAGAGGTCCTCGGAGATAATCGGTTGCTTGGACACCGCTCCCGCTTTGAGTGGCAGTTCTTGCTGCAATGGGTGGTCCGCGCGTGGGACGGCCCACGAGGCGATGAAGGGCACGCGCGTGCCCCCTTCGTAGGCCGAACCTTTGCCCGCCTTCAGTGGCCAGTTGTGCGTGTTCGCCCCCGTGTCGCGCGGCGTCTTCCCGCGCGCATGGGCGCTCAGGCCGCCGTTGTCCGACGTGAAAACCACCAACGTGTTCTCCGCCTGCCCCAAGGCTTCCAGATGGGCAAGCAGTTCGCCCAGACTCGCATCCATCCCTTCCACCATCGAGGCATAGCGCTCCTCCTCAACCGGGATGTCGATGTTCGTGCCGCCATAGGGGCGATCGGTGTAGTGCGCCATGAAACGCTTGTGCGGCTGGATAGGTGCGTGAACGGCATAGTGGGCCATGTAGAGGAAGAACGGCCGCCCTGCGTCCACGGCCTTGACGACCGCCGCCTTTGCCTCTGTCGTCAGAGCATCCGTCAGGTGGATGTCCTTGCCGTGATACGCCTCGAGCCCGGGGACGCCCCACGGCCGTGAGTGTGAGCGCGCTTCCTTGTTTCCAAAGTTCTCCAGGCCCTGGTACGAGCCGGGGCCGCCGGCCGCGTGTCCGGCGATGTTGATGTCGAACCCTAGATTCAGGGGATCGGAGCCGGGCGTGTCGTATGCGCCCCAGTGGGCCTTCCCGCAGTGGATGGTGAAGTAGCCCGCGTCATGCAGCAGGCGCGGGAGGGTGATGTCCGAAGGTTGCAGGCCCGACAGGCGCCAGTTCGCGGGCGGTCCGACCCGGCCCCACGAACCCGACGAGTCCTTGTCCGTCCGAAGCGTCCAGTTGGTGACGTGATGGCGAACGGGGCTCTGTCCGGTCATCAGAGACGTGCGCGTGGGACTGCACACCGCGTGGGCGTAGGCGTTCGTGAACCGGATGCCCTGGCGTGCGAGACGCTCCATGTGGGGCGTGCGAAAGTGCTCGTTAAATGGTGTCGGCCTGTCCCAAAACGCAAGCGATGTGTCCTGCCATCCCATGTCGTCCACCAGGAACAAGAGGATGTTGGGTTGGTGAACCTGCGTCTTGGCCGCGGAGGCCCGGCCCATCGCGCCACAGGCCGTTGCGTAGGCTATCGTGCGAAGGAAGTCGCGGCGCCGCATAATCTATCTCCGGTTCAAGGTCAGGCGGTAGGCCACAGCCGTGGCAACGGCTGGCAGTTCGATACCGGCCTGGCCCTCGGTGTCGATTTGGACCTCCGCCGTGGCGGTGACTTCGCCGCGAACCGTGTCCCAGGTTTCAACGGTCCAGCGGCCAGGAGACAGTCCTTGGACATTCAACTGCGCTCCATCGATGGCTTGGGGCCGATAGTCTTCGCGCCGGGCGTTGCCCCAGGTATGGGCGCGATTATGCACCCACACGAGCGCGCGGGAATCGCCGGTCACGCCCAATGCGCGTAGCGGCGGAATCTTCCGCCAGGGGATTCGGTAGGCCACGTAAAACCAGTCGTTGCCGCTACTCTCGACCATGATGGTGTGCCGGCCCTTGGGCACGCGGATGGTGTAGGCGCCGTCGTATTTGTGGACGGGAGTCTTGCGCCGGGGATTTTCTCGAATGGCGAAGTCTTCCTCGAGTACTGCTTTTCCGTCGAGTCGGATGGTCAAGCCCGCACCCCCTGCGTAAGAGACGCCTTGGACGACCACGCTAAAATCGTTCTTCTCAGGCAGGTCTACCTCGAAAGTGACGGGGTTGTGCAGCTCGGGGTGGTTGCGTACGCCGTGCAGGACACGCGACAGCGGGGCCTCGTGCTGCATTTCACCGTCCGGGAGTACTTTCACCGTCATGGGTTGGTTGGATCGTGACGTTTCCCAAGACGCCACAATCGGTTCGACGAGGTCGTCGTTGAATGTGCTCGGCGGCGTGTCGCTGGTCCAGCGGATCGCGGCCTGCATCTGGCGCGCATGCTGTGCGACGAAGTCGAAACCGTCGATCCAGCGGGCGAAGGCCCCAAAGATGGGGTAGAGGCCCTTGGGTTCGACGTACGAATCCCACCACCACGTCATGGGCGTCCCGGCCTGCAACTGACCGACGCTCGCATATAGGCCATTCTGGAGATGGATGCCGGTGGGGTCGATCTTGGGCGTGTCGCCACTGTGGGCGATACCGAATTCGCCGTGGAAATGGGGGCGGTCGGCCGCCGCGCGCTTGGTGGCGCGGTCTTCGTAGAACTCGATGTCGAGATCGCGCGGAATGTAGTGGTGCGTCTGGACGAAATCGAGTTCGGGCAGGCAATCCACCGCAGGGTCTCCAGCAGGATTCGAGAAACTTGTCGTGATGAGGTGGTTCCAGGGATCGATGGCGCGCAGGTGACGGGCCATGTCGGCATGCCACGCCGCGATCGCCTCGCTGTCATACTCGTCGACGAGGTCGACCTCGTTCCAGAACTCCCAGGCAAAGACGCTCGTGCTATAACCGTAGCGTGCAACCAGGTATCTTAAACGTTCGCGGTAGGCACGCAACATGATCGGATCGAGAAAGTACTGTGCCGGGCTTTGCAGGGGCCCGCCGTTGGCTTGGGGGTAGGGGGCGTCTTCCCACACCCCATAGAGGGATTTCTTGGCGCGCAGTATGTTGAAACTGTCAATGCACATCATCGCGCGGATGCCCAGGCGTTCGGACAATTCCATCACATAGTCGAGCCGCCATGCTTTGTGCAGATCGATTCGATCGAAACCGGATTCGCGCGTGTTAAGGCCGAACGTGAACATGCCAGGGGCCAGCCATAGGCGGATGTAGTTGGCGCCTTGTTCCGCGTAGGCGGGTAGCCAACGGTCGTAGTCGAAGGTTCCCGCATGGCCCGCCCAGCACACGTTGGCGCCGATCGCATAAAACGTCTCGCCGCGATCAGTGACGAAATAGCGGTGGTCGTCAGGGTGGCGGCGGACCATGCCGGGCATGTCGGCCGCAGTGGCGGTAAGGGTGACGGGAGGCGCCGAGACGGCGCCGGTCTCGTCTGATGCGGACACGGTAATATCGTACCGGCCCGGTTTCGGGAAGGAAAGACGCACTTGCCAGGATGCATCACCGTCCTGCGTAATTTTCTCATGCCCATCGACGAGTTCGCGCCGGAACGGGGCGTAGATGAAACCCGGTACAGACCAGGAACCGCCCGTTTCCGCGGGCGCCGCGTCAACACGGACCACCACTGCGTCAATGCGGACCTGCTGGCTGTCGAAGGGGTTCTCATAGGCTGCTTCGAGGTCCACCGCCAGCGTTACTCGTTCGAAGACCGGCGCGGCGCCGCGATCGGGTGTGACGGATACGAGGCGAAGAGGCTTGTTCATGGCGAGGTTCTCCTGCGGTGCGGCGGCGGCATAGGGGGGGCGGGACAGAACGGCGACGGCTGCAAAGATGATGGGCGCGGCGAGAGAGCGCATGCGGTTCATCCCAAGGCTGCTCGCAGCCTGTTACTCAAACGCAAGATCGACGCGCGCGTTTGCTTTTCTGCCCGAGGAGGTCCGGGCGTCGCCGGGCGTGTCGCTGGCGCCGAGGAACGTCACCACGAGCTGACCTTCGGGAACCCCGAGTTCGACCAGATAGGATTGCACCAGCTCTGCGCGGCGCCGCGATAGGTCGAGGGCTCTCGATTCAGAGCCGACGGGGTTGCAGTAGCCGCACAGGCGCAGCTTCAACTCGGGCCACTCCAGCAGCAATTGCTTGATGCCGCGCAGATAGGCCTTGGCTTCCGGTCGCAGAGTCTGTCCACGAGGCACAAACTGCACTGGGTCGAGCACGGGGAGTTCGTCGGGAGCGCCGTCCGCGTCGTGCCATCCGTTGAGGGTTTCGGGTTCATCCGGCGCGATGTCCACTGCGTCGGGCACTCCGTCCGCGTCGTTGTCGGTGTCGGGCACGCCGTCGTCGTCCTCGAAGCGGTCGCGGTCCTCGGGCCGCCAAGGCGCGCCATCCGCCATGTCGGGGATCCCGTCCTCGTCAACATCCTGTGCCAGCAGCGCGTCCAGATCGGCTTCGATCAGGTCCAGCGGCTTGGACGTGCCGCCGTTCCCGCCCGACAGCAGGTCGTGCTCTACGCTGCTGAGCGCGGCGGTCAGGTGCGCGTAGAGAACGGGGGCAACCTGGATGGCCTTCTCCTGGTTCAAGGCCTGGTGGCGTTGTTTGATCTGCTCAAAACGTTCTTGGGGGCTCGGTTGTGCTTCGGTGTCTTCCGCGGCGTCCTCGGCAAAGGGGAGGGCCGTGCGCGCCGCGGCATCGGCCATTTGCTTGGCGAGCCCGGCGTAGTCGTGGACGCCCTTGCGGTCTTGGTCCCTGCGTTGCTCCCGGGCGATGGCGAGATAGTTGCAGGCAGAGTAGAATTCGTACGGGGCATGGACCGCGGCGCCCAGAAGCCGCGCAGCCTCGATCGACTCGGCTGCGTCCGCAATGGAGGTCTTCCCGAGCGTCGAGTAGTCACGTGCGACGGGAATGGAGTGAACACGGCGGCCACTGGTTTGGCAACCGATGAGCACCATTACAAT
>JAACEL010000067.1 GCA_011682535.1 Nitrospiraceae bacterium
CACTTGCCAATGATGCCGCAGACATAGCCCTGTTCCTTGAGAAATTTGGGCAAGAGCCGCTCGTTCAGACTGAGGCCCCGGTTGTCGTTGTCGTAGTACTTGATGCCCGTGGTCAGCCCGGTGCGCTGTTGGTACCGGCCCGTGAGCAGGGCCGTGCGCGAAGGCGTGCATATGGGGCCGTTCATGTGAAAGTCGGTGAAGCGGATGCCTTGGGCGGCGAGGCGGTCTATGTTCGGTGTTTGGGTGTCGGGCGCGCCCTGGCAGCTCAGGTCTCCGTACCCCAAGTCATCGGCCAAGATGAGGATTATGTTGGGGCCGCGGGCGCCCGCGGCGCTCGTCACGCAACCGGCGCAGAGGGCGGACGCCGTCACGCCAGCCGTGTGCAGAAGGAATTCACGCCGAGACCAACCCATCTGTGCTCTCCTTATATCCCAAGGTTATCTTGAAGGTTCGTATCTCGAGAGGGCAAATGTCAAAGACGATGGCGTTGTCTTTGATGGTGGCGCCCTGTTGAAACGTGCTCTTACCCGCCCTGGAATCAGCCCAGCCGCAATGGCCTGCGGGAGGATCTCCGAGGCGATTCTCTTCAATTTAAATCGGTTTCGATTAAACATACCATATTGGGAAGCCGGAAACAAGTCGGCATGGACTAGATTCCGCAGTGGCTTATATGACTGTGGTTTATGGTGTTCTCTTTGGGCTTGACATTTGAATTGCCGCTAAAATACACTAATTAGAAGGTTTCCGAAAAGCTGATGCGGGGCTAGAGCAGTTTAGGAATGATATGCGGGCCGCTTTCTTGCTGCGGCAGCGGAGAGCCGCGCTCTCCTTGTCCTCGCGAAAAAATACGCACCGCATCTCATCCCTAAACTGCTCTAACGGAAGGGAGCTATAAAATGGCCCACAGATTCCTCGTTGGCTGCGTCGCGGGGTTGATCGCCGGCCTTCTGCTGATAGCCAATAGCTGGGGACAGGCGGCGCCGAAGCCCGAATGGACGCTTCTGGAGCAGATGAACCTCGTGGCCGACTGGCGGGGAATGCCGGAGCGACACTGGGCCGGATCCTCGCTCTGGCTGAATCGGCTTCAGGATTGGGTGGTTCGCGGCGGCGGACTGGAGACGACAACGCCGACCCCGGCGCACGCCTTGCGCACGGCCCACGTGTTGAGCTATGCCTTGGAGGACGTCGGCGATTCTTTCGTGCTGCAGACTGTAGTTTCCGTTTGTTCGGGGGAGGCTTCTCAAGAGGCGTTTGCGGGTTTTCTCGTGGGAGCGGGAGAAGGGCGGCTCGATTATCGCGCAGCGGCCTTGATTCATGACCAAGGAGGAAAAGGAGGGGGCATTCTGTGTACCGTGCAGACGGATGGTGCCATCGCGCTGGTTTTCAAGGATATGGGCTCGCCGAATGAGATAGGATATCCCTCGCTTCCTGAGCAGGAGAACTCGCAAATGCACGAAGGCCCCTTCCATGGGGCACTGGTGCTTAGGCTCGAAGGATACGCAACCTCCTCCTCCCACTTCACGCTACGTCTGACCGCGTGGAACCGGGAGACGCAGGTATTGCTTGCGGCCCGAATTGTGGACAGGGTTCCCGCGAGACGTCTCAGGGGGAATGTTGCCCTTGTCTCTCATCCAGGTCTTGGCCCGACGGCCACGCGGCATCGCTTCGAGCAGTTGCTCGTGGGCGGAGAACGCCTCGTACACCACCCGGAGCGGGCTTTCGGGCCTATTGCGGGAACCCTGTTCTCGCTTTCCGGAAACAAGCTGAAGATGTCTGCTCAGTTCGTCCATCTGGGCGACGCTTTAGCCGGTTCTGGTGGGCGGGCTCGACGTTTTCGCCCTGTTCAGACGGCTGCGCTGGAAATTCGCCCCCTCGGCGGTGAATCGTCTGAGTGGGAAACGCTTTGTCCGCCACAGGCGATCACGACGCCCGACTATTACACGGTGTTCGAGGTGGGCAATTGGGACTCGACCCGAGATTGGGAAACCCGAGTCGCCTACAACGACTCAAGAGATCGGACGCACCACTACCGCACCGTCGTGCCGCGGGATCCCGTGGAGAAGGACGTGGTGAGCTTGGCCGCGTTCACCGGCATGGGCATCATGGCCCGGCCGGCATACGGTTCACCGCCCAAGCCCACTGAGGGCGAAGAGTTGCTCGGGCGTTGGACCCCGGCCAATGTCTGGTTTCCCTTTGGCGAGACGGTTGCGGCCGTCAACCGGCAGGACGTGGATATTCTATTCTTTACCGGCGACCAGATCTATCAGAACAAGCCTAGCCCGGTGAAAGCGGATGACCGTTTCCCCGCGGCGGACTACTTGTACAAGTGGCTGCTCTGGCATTGGGCGTTTCGCGATTTGACCAACCACCTGCCGGCCATTGTGCAAGCCGACGACCATGACGTGTACCAGGGGAACTTCTGGGGCTGGAGCGGGCGCACCAACACGACCGGCCTGGACAGGGACGGGGGCTACATCGCCTGTCCGTCGTTCATCAACCTCGTGTACCGCACCATGGCCGGGCACAACCCCGAGGCCTACGCCGCCGGGGCTCCGAGCAACGGGATCACGAGCTACTTCTGTGGCTTCACCTATGGCGGGATCGGTTTCGCCGTGCTGGAGGATCGCGCATTCAAGACGCCACCATCCGTGAAGGAGGCCTCGGACCAGGAACTGCTGGGCGCGGCGCAGGAGCGTTTTCTCGATGAATGGGGCAAGAACTGGTCCGGGCAGAAGATGAAAGTTGCCGTCAGCCAGTCGGTCTACGCGAGCATGCACGTGAACTTTGACGGAGAACTCATCAACGATACGGATTCGGGCGGTTGGCCCAAGGGCGGACGTGACCGGGCCGTGCGTCTTCTCCAGCGCGCGAGGGCGTTCATCGTGTCGGGCGACCAGCATCTGGCCACGTTTTCACGACTGGGGCTCGATGCGCCTTCGGACGGCCCGTACCAATTCTGCGTGCCGGCCGTCGGCAACATCTTCTGGCGTTGGTTCTACCCGGCGGCTCCTGGAAAGGACAGGGCGCCGGGAGAGGCCGGCCACTTGGGTGAGTTTACTGACCGATTCGGCAACTTCTTCCGAATGCTTGCGGTGGCCAATCCTGAGAAACGGGAACTGCTGGGCGAAGGCTTTCGCTACCGGCCTAAACTGCCCCGCGCTCAGGCCCAGCCCAAGCCCCTCGACAGGAAACGGGCGGCCAAGGGGGACGGCTACGGTGTCGTGCGCGTGAACAAGCGCGAGCAGACGGTCACCGCCGAGTGCTGGCCATACGACGCGGATCCGACAAACGGGGGGACGCAGTATCGAGGCTGGCCGCAGACCATCAAGTGGGCCCAACTCGATGGGCGCACTCCGGTGGCTTGGTTGCCGGATGTCGTCATCGAGGGGCAGCCCGACCCGGTTGTTCAGGTCGTCGACCAAGCCACCGGTGAAGTCGTCTCAACGACCCGGGCGTACGAAGGTTTCTGTCGTCCCGGGGTCTATTCGGAGGATGGGATCTTCACCTTGCGCGTCGGTGAGCCAGGCGCCGAGGCGGGGTGGCGCGTGTTCCGCGATCTGGCCCCCACCGCCGAACCCGGACTACGCACGTTGTCGGTGGCCCCCGCGGGATAGCGAAGGAATAGTCAGGCCAATATGCATATCGTCGATTTGGGTGGAACGTGGGACTTGCGCCAAGAGGGCGCAAAGGCGGCCGTATTGGCCGAGGTCCCGGGCGTGGTTCACACGGACCTCTACCGATCCGGCCGGATCCCCGATCCCTTCTACGGATGCAACGAAGCCGCACTGCAGTGGATTGGGGAGGCGGATTGGGTCTATGAGCGCACTTTCGAGGTCGACGATGCCCTTCTCGCGCAACTGCGCGTTTCGCTCGAATGCGATGGCCTGGACACGGTTGCTCGTGTCTACATCAATGACGAACTCATCGGCCGCTCGGACAGCATGTTCCTCAGCTGGCGCTTCGATGTGAAGAAGGCCCTGCGCGCTGGAACGAACACCATACGCATTGTGCTCGAGTCCGCCGCGCGAATCGCCAAGAAGCGCGCAGCAAGCTACCCCTATCCCGTCCCCTATAGTTCGCACATTATTGAGCACGTGGACCACCGCAACTTCCTGCGAAAGGCACAATGCCACTCTGGCTGGGACTGGGGCCCCGCCTACGCGACGTGCGGCATCTACCGTGGCATTCGGATCGTGGGCGGCGGAAACGCCGTGTTGCGCTACGTCTCCACACACCAGCAACATGCAACGAGCGCGGTGACTGTCGAAGTGGAAGCCTTCCTCGAAGCGGCATCGGAAGGAAACCACGCCCTTCGATTCTCTCTGGACGGCCAGGCTAAGACGCTTCAGGTATCGGCTACCCCCGGTCTCAATCGTATCTCGGCCGTCTTTGGCATCAAGAGCCCAAGACGCTGGTGGCCTGTTGGCTACGGCGAGCAGCCACTCTATGAGCTTGAGGTCCAGCTTGACGGAGAAAGCAGCAACATATCGAAGCGTATCGGGTTGCGGGAGGTCGAGATCGTCCAGGAACCGGACGGCGACGGCGAGCGGTTCTATCTCAAGGTAAATGGCGTGGCGGTTTTCGCGAAGGGGGCCAATTGGATCCCGGCCGACTGTTTCACGTCGCGCATTGACAAGGCCCGTTACGACGACCTTCTTGGGAGTGCCGTGGCGGCAAACCACAACGTGATTCGTGTGTGGGGCGGCGGCTACTACGAAGATGACTACTTCTACGATTGGTGCGACGAGCACGGCCTGATGGTCTGGCAGGATTTCATGTTTGCGTGCGCCATGTACCCGGTGGATGACGCCTTCTTGGACTCGGTGCGGCAGGAAGTGCGCCACCAGGTGCGCCGCCTGATGAGCCATCCCAGTATTGCTTTGTGGTGCGGCAACAATGAGAATGAACAGGCGCTGCATTGGTATCGGGAATCGCTGGAGAATCGGGACAAATACTTGGCCGACTACGATCAGCTCTACATGCGGACGATCTATCCCATCGTGCGAGAAGAAGACCCGGAGCGGAGTTTCTGGCCTTCCTCGCCGAGCAACGGTCCGGGCGTCTACGGCAACGCACAGGACGTCACGCGTGGCGACCAACACTACTGGCAGGTATGGCACGGCCGCGACACACTCCACTCCTTCCTGAAACTCAAGCCGCGGTTCAATTCGGAGTTCGGGTTTCAGTCGTTCTCCTCGATTGAAACGACCAAGACTTTTGCCGCGCCGGAAGACATGAATCCTTCCTCGCCCGTCATGGAACGACACCAGCGATCCATCGACGGAAACATCAAGATCCTGACGCACCTGCTGAGAGAGTACCGTCAGCCGAAGGACTTCGCCTCCCTCTGCTACATGAGCCAGGTGCTTCAAGGCGAAGGAATCAAGCGCGGTTGTGAACACTGGCGTCGCCTTCGACCCTACTGCATGGGTATCGTCTACTGGCAACTCAATGATATCTGGCCCGTCACCTCCTGGTCGTCGATCGAATACGATGGCCGCTGGAAACTGATGCACCACATGTCCAAGCGTTTCTTCGCCCCCGTTCTGATTTCGGCCAAGACCGTAGACACGCAAGCGGCGACTCCCATTGGTGCAACGGGGCCCGACCTTGGAGAACCCGTGTGCGCTGGTGGTGGCGTCGAGATCTGGGGTACGAACGATCAGCGCACACCCGTAGCCGGGGAGCTAACCGCGGAACTGCGTTCATTCGACGGAAAAATCCACAAGACCTACCGGCGCTCTGTACGCTTGGCGCGCGCGTCCAGCCGGCGCCTGTTCAGGATCCCCTCGCGGGATCTCTTCGAGGGAAACCGGACAAGGGAAGATGTTTTTCTCTCATTCCGGCTGGCGTGGGATGGAAAGGAACAGGAGAACTATCTGTTCTTCGCGCCTTTGAAGCGCGTCAATCTTCCCGCGGCCACGGTGCGTTGCGCCGTCAAACAAGCACGGGCAGGTTTCGACGTGGCGGTCACGGCATCCAAACCGGCGCTCTTCGTTGCTTTGTCCGCCGGGAATATACCGGGGAGGTTCTCCGACAACGCCTTCCAGGTGTATCCTGACAGGCCGGTGCGCGTATCCTTCACGCCCAAGGAAGAGACAACGCTGCCCTCCTTCGAGGAGGCGCTGTACGTGCGTCACCTGAGGGATTCCTATGTCTAGGAGTCCGGCCAGAAACCGAGTCAGTACGACCGGCGCGCTAATCCTTTGGCTCTGTGCGTTGCTCCTTCCTGGCCTCCTGTGCGAAGCGGCGGGCCAAGAAGTTCCTGACGCCCAGTTGGATGGAACCGAGCCCATCCCGCTGAAGCTCAAGTTCATCCCCTTTCCTCAAGGGGTGCACTACTACCATATCGTCCAGCGTAAGATCTTTGACGCTTATCTCGCGTCACACCCGAACGTTCGGCCCTACCGTTACTCGGAGTTTTTGGTGGAGGGTCCGCAGGCGCAGGCCGGCGATCTTATGGCCATTGCCGCGGGCACGGCCCCGGATATCTTCGGCTATGGTGTTTCCAGGCGCACTTTCGGCATCGAGATGCTGGCCAATTTCATTGAACAGGACTTCCTGCAGCCGCTGGACGAGTACTTCGACGCCGCATCCGTCAACGCGCGTGTTTCCGCGCAACTGGCCGAACGCCTGAAGGGCGACGACGGCAAGACCTATGGCGTTGCCGACCGCACGCGTATCAGGGGCTACGTGCTTTACTACCGCAAAGACCTGTTTCGCCGGGCCCAGCTTACGGACGAAGACGGCGAGGTCACCCCCCCCACGACTTGGGAGGAACTGTATGCATACGCCCAACGCCTGACCGATCCGGATGCGCCCGGCAAGCCTGCGTATGGGCTCGCGATTCGCCCCGGCGGGGCCGGACGCTCCTCCGCCCCTCCCCTGATCTTTCTTTATCAGGGCGGTGGTGACGTCGTCCGTCAACGAGCCGACGGCAAATGGGAATGTGCCTTTCATGAGGAGAAGGCGCTCGACGGTTTGGCCTTTTTTCGCAAGCTGGCCGTAGCGCCTTGGCAGCGCGGCGGCAAGACCTATCACGGAGTCGCGAAGATCTATCGCGACCCGGGCCCTCGAGGCATGCGCGACATGTGGCAAGATTTTGCGCGCGGCAAGGTCGCCGACGTGGCCATGATGATGGCCCTGGACGAGGAGTGGGTGGTCGAACAGTTGGTCCATGTGGGCGGTCTGGATCCCTACACGCTGGGTGTGGCGCCGCTGCCGGACGGCCCCGGGGGGAACGCTACCGTGGCAACCGCCAATATCATGGCCGTGAACAGGATTGGCGCTTCACGCGAAACGATTGAAGCCGCGTGCGAGTTCGTGCGCTACATGAGCAGCGTAGACGCGGAGCGGATCTTCGTAGAAGCCTGTCTTGAAGAGGGTGAAGCCAAAAGCATTCCGCCCTATCTCCTCAAGGAATTTGGGCATGAGGAAGAACTGAAGCGTTTCCCCCAGGGCTGGGCCGAGGCGCGCGAATCCGTCTTGAAGCACGGGCGCTTTGCGCCACGCTGTCCCGGCTACTCGAAGATTTCGACGCACACGCTAGCCAAGATTGCCGATCTTCTCATCGACGACGCGCGTTGCGCCACGCGCGAAGGATTGCGCGAGCTTATCACGGCTGAGGCCATGGACATCAACAACGCGCTGTTCCAGACCCGGCCCGAAGCACAGATGAATTCCTACCGGCGCGTAGCCTGGTTTACCCTGATCTCCTTGTTGACCCTCTCTGTCCTCGCGTGGCTCTACACCCTGATGCGGAAGGTCCGTCATCGGCGAAATCATCCACCCGAGTTCGTTGAACGGATGAAGCCGCGCGTCCACCTATTCATCTGGCTGTTTGTACTCCCCGCCTTTATCACCATCCTGATGTGGCGCTACCTGCCGTTAGCCTTAGGCAGTGTCATGGCGTTTCAGGACTACAACCTGGTCAAGGAGAACCACTTTGTCGGTCTGGACAACTTCATCGAAGCCTTTTGCTCGCCTTTGTTCTGGAAAGTTCTGAAGAACACGGCGGTGTATGTGGGAATGACCCTCTTCTTTGGTTTTTGCGCCCCCATTCTCCTGGCCTTGGCCTTCGCCGAGATCAAACGGCTCACCCTCTTCTTCCGGCTGGTCTATTATCTCCCCGCCGTGACAAGCCCACTCGTCGTCATGTTTCTCTGGAAACTCCTGTTTCGGCCCGACCCCCAGGGTTTCCTCAATCAAGCCTTGGCACATCTCTCGAAACTGCCCTTTATCGACATCCCTGCCCAGGGCTGGCTGGCGGACCCGAACACGGCCATGGCCTGCATCGTGCTGGTCGGCATTTGGTCCGGCGCCGGCCCCGCCAGCCTCATCTACCTCGCGGCGCTCAAGGCCGTGCCGGCGGATTTCTACGAAGCCGCCAGCCTCGACGGGTGTGGGTTCTGGCGAAAACTGCTCTACGTGACGGCGCCTACCCTCAAACCCCTGCTTGTGATCAATTTTCTGGGCACTTTCGTTGGCGCGTTCCAGGCGATGCAGAACATTTTCGTCATGACGGGCGGCGGCCCGGCGGACGCGACACGCACACTCGGCATCGAGATCTGGTTCAACGCCTTCATGTACCTCAAGTTCGGTTACGCCACGGCCATGGCATGGATTCTGGGCTCCGCACTCATCGGGTTTGCCGTGATGCAGATGCGCATGATCCGAAAGGTGGAGTTCACCCGGGCGCAGGAAAACTAGCATGTCCATACTCTCAGACGTCGATCGGAAATCCCCCTGGACCAAGGTAGGGTTGTCCGTCGTATATACGCTTCTCGCCGTCGGTTCCATCACCATGATCTATCCCTTTCTGATCATGGTGATCACGGGAACGACCAACCGGGTCGATTATGACCACTACCGTCCCATTCCCAAGTTCTTTTACGACGATGACGCCTTGTATCTGAAGTATACCCACTGCAAAGAGGTCAATGAATGGAACGGCGCGCGCCGCCCCTATCTAATCACCCAGGGGCTTTCCGGGAAGAACTTCAATCTTGACTGGAACGAGATCGAGCGTTTCCCCCATCTGCACGAGGGAACGCCGGAATACTTCGACCGCAGGAATCCGGCGGTCCAGCAGCGCGTCACCGATTGGCAGGCCTTCAAGGAAACGGCCCCGGAATATATGACGAGCCTCTATTTCTGGTCCGACCGTAACAACTACCGCAATGCCGAGCGCTATCAGAAGTGGCTGAAGCAGAAATACGGCACCATCGAGCAACTCAACAAATCCTACGGCAGCGCCTTTTCGGCCTTCTCAGACCTGGACGCCGACGCCATCAAAGTCGGCGCGCCGATCTTCCGCTTCATCATGCCGTTCAAGGGCAGTCTACGCTCCTATGTGGACCACGCGGGCAAGCACTACCAGGACTGGATGGAGTGGCGCAAGGAAGAACTCGGGCCTGCCGATTACTCGCTCTGCATCGCCGATCCATGGTATCGTTACAACCTCCTTGGTTTGGCCAGTACGCTTGAGCGCTACAACGAACTGTGCGGGACGAATTATGCCAGCATCTACGAGATCCATGCAGCCAGAACAGCGCCGGAAAACCCCAAAGAGAGGGAGTTCTGGGAGGAAATCGTCCGCTACAAGACCGCCTACGTCTTCCTCCGCATCGAAAACGCCCAGGCCGAGTTCGAGGACTATCTCGCCGAAACCTATGGTACCGCCGCGAACTTCAACAGCCAGTTCAATACAACCTTCGCGTCCTTTGACGAAATCAAGTTCAAGGAGCGCTTTGATGAGTCCGATCCCGCGTGCCGCTCTTACTGGGGCGGGATGCTCACACGGGTACCCGTGGAGAAGATTCACCTCATCCGTCCCGAATCCGAATACGCGGCCTTTCTGCAAGAGAAATACGGCAGCCTTGCCGCGCTCAACAAAGCGCACGGAAGCGCGTGGAATTCCTTGGACGAAATCGAGGCGCCCATTCGCGAAGAAGACACACTGGAACTCTTCAAACACAAGTGGTGGTGGCGGCTCTATTTCATCGTACAGAACTACTGGATGGCGCTTAAGTTCATGGCGTCCCAGGGGCGGGCCATCATCAACACGGGCATCCTCGTGGGCCTGCACGTGCTGGTCCAACTCACCGTGAATCCCCTCGCGGCCTACGCCCTTTCGCGCTACAAGCCCCGCTATGGGAACAAACTGCTGCTCTTCTTCATCGCGACCATGGCATTCCCGCCGACGGTCGGCATGATCCCTCAGTTCCTCCTGCTGAAGAATCTCGGCCTTCTCAACACATACTGGGCCATCGTGTTGCCCATGTCTGCCCAGGGCTACTACATTTTCCTGCTCAAGGGTTTCTTCGACAGTTTGCCCAACGAACTGTTCGAGGCGGCCAAAATCGATGGCGCCTCCGAACTGCGCATCTTCTACCAGATTGCGGTTCCGGTGTGTAAGCCCATCTTCGCGGTCATTGCACTCAACGCTTTCCGGGTCATGTATGGCGCGTTCATGTTTGCCATGCTCGTCTGCCAGGATCAGGCGAGATGGACAATCATGGTCTTCATTTACCAGTTCCAGCAGATGGACATGATCCGGGAGTACCATGTCATGGCCGCACTGACCATTACCGCGCTGCCCACTTTGCTGATTTTCATGAGGGCCCAAAAGACCATCATCAAGGGTATCGTCATCCCCCAGATGAAGTAGCGGAACGCCACCGCCTTCTGGAGCGACGAACACCAAACCGGGAGTTCGCATGAAGCCGTTGATCGCTGAACTTAAACGCAAAGCCCGGAAACTCCGGCATGACATCGTGTGCATGATCGGTCCGGGGAGACCGGGCCACCTCGGGGGTTCGTGTTCCGTCGCGGATGCGGTGGCCGCGCTGTACTTCCACAAGATGAAGCATGACCCCAAGAATCCGGGTTGGGAAGATCGCGATCGTTTCCTCCTGAGCAAGGGCCACGGGGCCCTGGCGCAGTACGCGGCCCTGGCGGAGTGCGGCTACTTTTCAAGGAGCCACCTAAAGACGCTGAAGAACCTGGGATCCATGCTACAGGGCCATCCGGACATGGCGCGTACGCCCGGCGTCGAAGCCAACACGGGTTCCCTGGGACAAGGACTCTCAATCGCTTGCGGCATGGCGCTGGGCGCCCGCGTAGACGGCAGGGAATACCGGGTGTACTGCGTACTGGGCGACGGTGAGAACGCAGAAGGGCAGGTGTGGGAGGCCGCCATGGCGGCCGCGTACTACCGGCTGGACAAACTGGTGGGCATTCTGGACATGAACGGGCTCCAAGCGACGGGTCCGATCCGGGATCTCATGGACACGTCGCCGTTGCCGGAGAAGTGGCGGGCGGCCGGGTGGCACGTCATCGAAATTGACGGCCATGACATGCAACAGATTGTGGAGGCGCTGAATAAGGCCGACACGGTCCGCGACAGGCCGGTCCTGATCGCCGCCCGCACGGTCAAGGGCAAAGGGGTAGCCTTCGCGGAGCACAACCCGGCCTTTCACAACGGGGTCATGACCCAGATGCAATACGAGGAAGCATGCAAGGCGCTTGCGGATTCGGAGGACGGCTGATGGGAATGCAGAATCAACGCAGGGTTTACGGCGAGACCTTGGAAGAATTGGGTAGCCGGGATGAACGGATTGTCGTGTTGGAGGCCGATCTTCGGAATTCGACTATGACGGCCTTGTTCCAGCGGGCCTTTCCCGAACGGCACTTTGAAGTGGGGATCGCCGAAGCGAACATGGCCGGAATCGCTGCCGGCCTGGCGTTGACCGGCAAGATCCCCTTCGTGAATTCCTTCGCCACGTTCGCGGCGGGACGCGCTTACGATCAGATACGGCAGGCCATCTGCATCGGTAACCTGAATGTGAACATCGTCGGTTCAAGCGCGGGCCTTTCCGATTTTGGCGACGGCGCCACGCATCAGGCGGTGGAGGACATCGCAATTATGCGCGCCATACCCAATATGACGGTGCTGGCGCCGGCCGATGGAAATGAAGTGAGGGAGATGGTCGGAGCCATGGCGGCCCACGACGGTCCTGTCTACATGCGGCTGAACCGAAATGACGTGCCCGATGCGCTTCCCGCGGAAAACACGTTCCGTATGGGCACGCCGGTCGTGATTCGAGACGGAAAGGATCTTGTCGTCTTCGCGCACGGCATTATGGTCTCGCGCGCTGTGCAGGCGGCCAATATCCTGGCGAAGGAAGGGGTATCGGTGCGCGTAGTCAACGTCAGCACACTGAAACCCCTCGACGAAGCAGCGCTCCTGGACTTGGCTCAGGGGTTCCAGGGCGTCCTCGTGACGGAAGAACACAGCATCGTTGGCGGTCTCACCGCCTTGGCCGCCTATGTCCTGCGCGGTCAGGGGCTTCCCCTGGAAAGCGTGGCCATTTCCGACGTCTTTGGCCAGTCCGCCCATTCCCATGAGGAACTACTCGAACACTACGGGCTTACGGCAGCGCGGATGGTGGAAACCGCGCGGGCCATGCTGCGAAGAGGAGCTTAGGACGATGGCAACCATGAAAGCTGTGGTCAAGTACGATAACGTGGCGGGCGCGACCGCAATCAAAGAGATGCCTATCCCCGAGATTGGCCCTCGGGACGTGCTGGTGCGGACGGCCTATATTGGCGTCTGCGGAACCGACCCGCACATGCACATGAACCTCATGTCCTTCCCCATCAACGTACCGCTCATCTTCGGCCACGAATTCGCGGGGACGGTGGAAGCCGTTGGGCAAGAGGTGCGTGGCTATTCAACCGGTGATCGCGTGACGGCGGAGACGCACGCGGATTACTGCGGCGAATGCGCCCTATGCCGTTCGAATCAATACCATCTGTGCCGGGATCGCAAAGGTTATGGCTTCAAGAGTCACGGCGCCTTTGCCAAGTTCGTCAAGGTTCCAGCCCGAATCCTGCACCGGCTGCCTGAAGAGGTCTCGCTGCGGGAAGCAGCGCTGACGGAGCCGCTCTGCGTGGCGTACAAGGCCGTCATCCGCAACAGCACGGTGCGGCCAGGGGACACCGTGGTCGTGATTGGCCCCGGGCCCATCGGCGTGCTCTGCGTGAAGATGGCGCAGCTTGCCGGTGCGAGCCACATCGTGTCGGTCGGAACCTCGGGGGACGACACACGTCTAGAATTGGCCCGTCAATACGGTGCAACGGATGCCCTGAACAGTAGCGAGGGGGATCCCCTGGAGACCATTCTCGCGCTGGGCGACGGGTATGGCGCTGAACTGGTGGTGGATACGGCGGGACCGGCGGAAACCTTGGCGCTATCGATGAAGGCCGTGCGCCCGGGGGGACAGATAACGAAGATTGGCTGGGGGCCGGCGCCCATCGGAATGAGCCTGGACCCCCTCATTGAGAAATCGGTGACACTCAAGGGGCATTTCAGCCACACTTGGGACGTATGGGAGCAATGCCTGACGCTGCTGGCCACGAGACAAGTAGACCTGGGCCCGCTCATAACGCACGAGTTGCCCATTGACCAGTGGGAAAGAGGTTTCGAACTGGTGGAAAGCAAGGAGGCCATGAAGGTGGTCTTGACGCCGACTGATTAGGTGTGCGTCGGAAAAGGGAGAATTCATGAAAAAGATTGGTTTCATCGGACTGGGGATCATGGGCAAACCCATGGCCTTAAACCTGCTCAAGGCAGGCTACGAACTCACCGTCTACGACGTCAATCCGGAGCCCGTGAAGGAAGCCGGGGCGGCAGGCGCATCGCAAAGCGCGTCGTCCAAAGAGGTGGCCGCGAACAGTGAGGTCATCATCACGATGCTACCCAACTCTCCCGATGTGGAGAAGGCCGTCCTCGGCCCCGGCGGCGTGCTGGAAGGCGCCCAGCCCGGCGCCATCCTGGTGGACATGAGTTCGATTGCCCCGCTGGTGGCCCAGAAGGTTTCGGCGGCAGCGGTGGAGCACGGCGTGGTCATGCTGGACGCCCCGGTGAGCGGGGGACAGCCCAAGGCCGTCGACGGTACGCTCTCCATCATGGTAGGTGGGCCACAGGAAACCTTCGAGGCGGTCAAAGACATACTGCTGGTGATGGGTGCATCGGCGGTGCTCGTGGGCGACGTGGGCAGCGGCAACACGACGAAGCTGGCGAACCAGGTCATCGTAGCGCTGAACATCGCCGCCATGTCCGAAGCCATGGTCTTGGCAACCAAAGCCGGTGTGGACCCGGAAAAGGTCTACCAGGCGATTCGCGGGGGGTTGGCCGGCAGCACGGTCCTCAACGCGAAAATGCCGCTTGCCCTGGAAGGCAACTTCGACCCCGGGTTCCGCATTGAACTGCACATCAAGGATCTGATGAACGCACTCGACACCGCGCACGAGGTGGGTGTCCCCTTGCCGCTGGCCAGTCAGGTGCTGGAGATCATGCAGGCCCTCAAGGTGGACGGCCACGCCCAAGACGACCACGGCGGCCTCATCCAGTTCTATGAGAAGCTGGCCAAGGTGGAGGTCAGGAAGTAGCGGCGCGCCGTCGGCGTATTCTCATTCTTTGGCAGCGAGTTTGAGAGCGACTACCCGTTTGGCGTTGGGGTCCAGCGGCACGATGCCCGGCATCTTGACTCCCTCACCGTCTTGCACCAGGCACGCGACAACGAAATCGGCCGCTTTCTTAGCGCCCTCGATGATCAGGGGGTCTTGCAGGCGCGCTCCCACCAGGGCGAGCATGTAGACGACGCCCGTTTGACCATGGTCAATGGCCATGTTGACGGTGTTTTCGCCGAACTTGAGCGTGTGGTTCTTCCAGGCGTAGGCGCCATCCACATCGTATGCCGTGTTGAGGAGGCGATGGGCCACGGTTCGGATGGCCTCGTCGCACTGCTTGGCCAGTGCCGGGTCTTCGTTTCGAATGGCGTCCGCGTAGGTCCACAGCCATACGAAACTGCCCGAGATGCCGCTGCACAGTCCAATGGTTTCGGAAAGGGCCGTCGTGCCGACAAACTCGGACATGGCTTCGTCCTGGCTCAACGTCTCCACCGTCTTGATGAAGGCGCGCACGGTGGCCTCGGATGCCGCGCGGCAGCGCTCGGCCATGACGGCATTGCCGGCCCGCCGGTTCATGTTGTAGCCCATCCACGCGACGTTTCCGATGCCCGAAATACCTCGTCCGTATCCCAGATTCACCTCGCCGGGCCGCCCGTTCATGTTGGTCCAGATGATTCCCTGTTCGTTTTTCTTCGCCTCGTCGAGAATGTAGCGCAGGCTCGCGTTCACCACGTCTTCGATCGTGCGATTCTCGGTGATCTGTGCGCCGGACAGGGCTTCGGCAACCTTGAGGAGACCGAATGCCGTGCCCGCGTTGCCTCGGCAATAGCCCATGACAATACCGCGGTTGGGGTCCGGGTGTGTCCAATAGATGCTCTCTTCGTCCCCTTCGCCGTTCTTCCGCGCAGTAGATGAACCGGGCGCCCCCGACCAGGTAGGGGACGACGGATTCGTCTTTCGTGACGAGGTAGTAGGAGGCCAATAAGTCCAGCGTGGAGCCGATCCCCCAACTGTGTCCAGCGATGAGCGGCCGGAACTTGCCCTGCGGCGCCCCGTCGAGCGAGTGCCGGCTGGTCCACGCGTACGCCGGACCATACTCCGTATCCATTTTCTTCGCTGTTCCCAGGAACCACTGCACATTGTCTTTGATAATCTGAAGATACCCGGCGTTCTTTGTCTGTTCATAGAGTTGCAGCAGGGTCATGGTATTGAACGCCGAGATCGTCGTTATGGCGAGGTGATAACTGGGATGGCCCTCGGGCGCCGACGGGTTCTGCAACCAGGTTCTTCCGCCTGTTGGGAAGGGGTGTATCTGTTTGAGGAACCAAGCCAGGCCCTTGTCACGGTACTCCCCGTACGCCGGGTCGATGACGGCCATTGCATCCATCGAACGGATCAAGGCCCCGGCCCCGTGAACATCGGTGTAGAACGCTTGCCCTTTCTGAGGCGCCGCGGCGAACGTAGGAACGCAGAGCCCGACGGCCAATCCGAACACAATCGCTTGTGCCAATCGTTTCATGGTCATATTCCTCCATCTTCTTGTCCGTTTCCGATTTGGCGGCTTTGGACTCATCTTTGGCTGGATTCGACCGTTGACAGATGCCGGTCCAGTATCTTCTCCAACTCCATGCCCCGCGCGTGGCCAGGCGTTTCGAGCCACAGATTGCTTTCTTGGCATGGGTCTTCGCATAAGTCGTACAACTCGCGCTCGCCGTTGTGGTGGCGCACGTAAGTCCATTCCGCCGTCCGGAGTCCATCCGCCTTTTCATCTTCGAAAAAGACCGTCTCCTTGCAGAATGATGCGTCTCCCGACAAGGCCGGTCTGAGCGGTACTCCTTCGCACTGCGGGGGGATGGGAAGGCCGGCCAGGTCGAACAGCGTGGGGAAGATATCGAGATTCTCAGTCAAGCCCGGATGGGTTCGATCTGCTTGCATGCCGGGAACGCGCCAGATCAAGGGCACGCGCACGAGGGCGTCGTTGCCGGGTATCAGTTTGCCCATCATACCGTAGCGGCCCACAAAGTCACCGTGGTCGGCGCCGTAAACGACGATCGTGTTCTCGGCCAGGCCACAGTCTTCGAGTGTCCGTAGGATGCGGCCGACGCAGTGGTCCACGTAGGTGACCTGCCCGTAGAACGCGGCAACGGCATCCCGCAGCCAACTTCCGTAATCCCCATGATAGGGTGGGTTGAAGTCGTCAATACGGTGCTTGACCCAGCGTTCGTGCTCAGATGAGTTGGCGCGGATCAATCCCCACGGTTCCGGCCACAGCTTCAACGCGGCAGGATCGTAGAGCCTGTCGTATCCCGGGGGCGGGGCATAAGGGTCGTGCGGCCGTGTCAGGCCAATCCACGCGAAGAACGGTTTCCCCTTGGGTTGCTTGAGGTAGTCGACAGCCTGATTCGTCACCCACGTGTCGACATAATGTTCGAGCGGCAACCCACACGTGAGCAAGTGCCGGTTACGTTCAAAATCTTCGTTCGCATCGAAATGGCTCAGTCCCTCGCCCCACGGCCAGAGCTTCTCGTAGGCCGGATCCTGCTCGATAAGCCACGCGCGCCAGTCGTCATCGGGCAGGGCCGCGCTTCCTCCGCGGCAGACCTTCATAACGTCGAAACCGGGGCAGCGGCGTCCGGGGACGAAGTGCATCTTGCCAATGGCCGCGGTGGTGTAGCCTGCGTCGCGCAAATGGGGAATCAAGGGAGGCAGGTGGTCGGGGTATTGGCACAAATTGCCCCGCGCGCCGAGCGTGGCTGGATAGCACCCCGTATAGATACTCATCCGCGATGGCGCACAAATTCCGCATTGGGCGAAGGCATTCTCGAAGAGCACGCCTTCGGCGGCAAGTTGGTCCAGGTGTGGCGTACAAACTTCCTGGTTGCCGTAACAGCCGAGCGCGTGTGCAGCGTGCTGGTCGGAGAACAAGTAGAGAATGTTCATCGGTTCAGCCATCGTGTTCGTTGTCCTTTACGTTGCGGGCACGTCCGAATCCATCTCGTCGGGATAGAGGGTGTTGATGATCTTGAGCAAGGCGTAGCCGGTCACGGCCGCAACGACGAGAAGTAGAGCGGACCATTTCCAGATGGCGAGGAAGAGGCACCCCGTTGCGAACACCGACGAGAACAGAAATGTGAGGCCCAGAAGCCACATGCCGGCGTCATGCAAGAATGAGTCCGCCGGCGTCACATCGGGGCATAGCGCTCGGATGGGTCTCCAGAAACCATAGGGACGCACCTTCCGGTAGAAGCCGACAAGTTTGTCCTCAGGCTCGGGTTTCGTGACGAACGTGACAACAAGCCACACGACGGACGAGCACAGCAGGATCAGGATGAAGCGTACTGCGAACATGTTGTCGCCCACGTCTTCCATATCGAGGCGGCTCAGGACTGCGTTGATGCGGGCGTCGGTGAAGAAGAATGTGAAGAACAGCGAGGCTAACTGCGCCGAGATGTCGCTCCAAACGTTCATGCGCCACCAGAAGAAACGGAGGATCAGGGCGATCCCTGCGCCCGCGCCGATATTGATCAGCATCTGGAGGAGTTTGAGAATATCTTCGGAGACTAGGGCGATGCCGCAACCGAAGACGGCCACCACCACGACGGCGATGCGGGAGATGAGGACGTACTCGCGCTCCGTCGCGTCGCGACGGAGGTAGGGACGGTACAGGTCGTTCACGAAAAGTGCTGCGCCCGAGTTGAGTGACGTGTCCACCGAAGACATGAAGGCCCCGAAAAATGACGCCACCATGATGCCGCGCAGTCCCGCCGGTAAGTAGTCGCGCACCAGGGTGGGATAGGCCAATTCCGGGTCGCCTTGGGGGCCCCAGATGGCCCCATTCTCACGCAAGAGAATGAGGGACATCATCCCGCACAGGTACCATGGCCACGTACGGAACACGTTGTGGTTCAGCACGCGCCACACACCCGAGATCATGGCATGCCGCTCATTCTTGCAGGCCATGAACCGCTGCACCTCAAACACATCGCCCACGGCGAAGCGGGTAGGCTGGAGCACGAATAGGACAAAGAAAGCCAGCCCAAGGGTGGGCCACATCCGAAAATTGAGGAAGCGGTCCCCCACTTCCGGCAGCGCGGCGAGCTTATCGTGCAGGCCGGAAGCCCAACCCACCTCCCGGTACGTCACGAACATCAGGAAGTAGGCGCCGATCATGGCAAGGGCGAATTGAATGAGATCGGTCACGACCACGCCCCACAACCCGGACATGGCCGAGTACACGACGGCCACCACGACCAACCCCAGCACAATCGCCAAGTCTGTGGATACGTCGACACCCAGGAGCGTGTAGGACTCCTGGAGGCCGAAGAGGACGACCGAGATCTTCCGCATGCCGACGAGCCCAAGGGCGATAGTGAAGGGCACAACGGCCAACATCTGGTGAACGACGCTGTAGACGCGGCCGATGGTCGCCCCCCTGCCCGCATACCGGAGGTCGTAGAACTCGACGTAGGTCACGATGCCGCACCGCCGCCAGATCTTGGCAAATACCAGGGCGCTTGTGAGGTAGCCGATGATCTGGGCCCAATAGAACCAAGCGCCGGTCAGGCCGGTGGTGGCGATCTTCTTGGACTGGTGGAGTGGCGAGTCACTGTTGAAATTCGTGGCCAGCATCGACGTGCCCGCGAGCCACCACGGCAGTTTCCGTCCGCTCAAGAAGAACTCATCGGTGTCGTGGCCGCCCCTCTTCGAGAAGTAGGCTCCAATCCCCATTATGACGACCAGAAATACTCCGATGACGAGGTAGTCAATTCCTGACATGTGTTCCGCACCTCATTCCGCTGTTGGCTCCAGGGCTATTCTTAAGTCGCCGGGCCCTTGGGCTAGGCGCCGGGGACTATGGCAATCTTGATCTCCTGACGCTTGTCCATTGCTTCCAGGGCCCTGCCGTATTCGGAGAGGGGGTATTCCCCCGTAACCATCTCGTCTACTTTGACCATACCGCTCTCCAGATAGAGGAGCGCCCGATCAAAACAATGAGTCTGCGCAAAGGATCCTTTTATGGTCAGTTCCCGTCTGAAAATCTGCTCGGGACAGAAGCTTGCCTTCTCGCCTTCCGGATACACACCATAGGCAATCAACTGGCCACCGGTACGCGTGAACTGAACGGCATCCGCGAGTAGCTGCGACACGCCTGTTGCCTCGATGACGGTGTCAAACCCCTTGGGATGCGCCGCCAGCAAGGCTTGGGTGTGCTTGGAGAAATCGCTCTTGTCCACGCAGACGACCTCGTCCGCCGCAAGCTTCCGGGCCAGATCAAGCTTCTGCCCCGCCGGCGCAGCCACGGTCAAACGCGCGGCGCCATTCAGTTTTGTCAATTGCGCCAGTATCAGGCCTGTTGGGCCCGCACCAAAGATGAGCACGTCGCTGCCCGGTTTGATTTGCATGACGTCGATGCCGTGCATGGCGCAAGCGGTTGGTTCGGCCATGATAGCCTGGCGGTAAGAGAGATTCTGGATGGGAAAGACTTTTTCCGCCTTGACGGCAACATACTCCGCGAAACCGCCTGCCACGTTACAGCCGTGTGAAATGAAGTTGTCGCAGAATAGCGGCTGGTCGCGCCGACAGAAGAAGCAGTGGCCGCACAACTCCGTGTTGTCCGCGACCACGCGGTCCCCCCTTCTGAACGCGGTCACATCCGCCCCCACATCGGCGATTTCGCCCGCGAACTCATGTCCGTTGATCAAAGGGAACTCGGACAGGAAATGGCCTTTGTGAATGTGCATGTCCGTCCGGCAAAGGCCACAGTTCTTCACCGCGATAACAACCTCATTGGGCTGCGGTTCTGGATCTGCTACATCCTCGTAGGCGAACTCGCCCGGCGCGTGGTACACGATTGCTTTCATTGCTTCTTCTCCTGTCGCGTTGCTCTGTCTTGCCTCTAGCGGTGTTGCAGGCCGCTCCGCGGAGGGACGGCCTGGGGCATGGCGCCCGCTTGTGCGCATACCCAACTGGCCAAGCGGTTTGCCTGTGCACAAATGTCTTCAAGCGGATCATCACGCAACATGCCCATGACCATGGCCGCCGCAAAACTATCCCCGGCGCCGATGGTGTCGGCAATCTCTTCGGGTGCGAATCCGGGATGTTGAACGGAAGCTTCGTGTGTGGCGAGAAGGCATCCGTCCGCGCCCATGGTCAAGGCGATGGCGTTCAGTTCGTATTGTTCCATCAACCGGTGGAGCAGCTTCGGCTGTGAGTCCTCACAATCAAGCAGCTTGGCCACCACAGGAAGCTCTTCGTCATTGAGCTTGAGGATACTGGCTAGCCCCAGCGACGTCTCGACGATGTCCCTGTCGTAGAAAGATTGCCGCAGATTGATGTCGAAGACCCTGAGGCAGCCGGGCCGCGTCTCCGCGAGGAATTCTCGTATGGTCTGGCGTGCAACCGGCGCGCGCTGGCACAGCGAGCCGAAGCAGACAGCGTCGGCCTCGGCCGCCAGCTTCTGGACGGCTTCAGTCCAAGGGATTGCATCCCACGCAACGTTCTCGTGGATTGTGTAGTTAGGTTTTCCCCTCTCGTCGATTTCGACGGAGACTGTGCCAGTGGGGCGATCATACGAGATTCCCACGTGGCTGGAATCCAGGCCGCGGGCGTCGAGTTGATCACGGATTTGCTGTCCCAGTTCGTCGGCCCCCACTGCACTGACAACTACGCCCTTGGCTCCGAGCACCTGGGCGTGATAGGCAAAATTGGCCGGAGCGCCGCCCAGTTGCTTTCCGTCAGGAAG
>JAACEL010000380.1 GCA_011682535.1 Nitrospiraceae bacterium
CGATGGCCTTCGTGAACGCATCCGCCAGGAACGGCGGGATGTCGGGGTCGTACTCTCCGAATGAAACTTTGGCCATGAATCCCGGTGCCAGCGCGCCCACGGAGCAATGCGAATGACTCGCCCCGAAGTAGAGGTCGTTGGGCGTCAACGGCGTTTGTTCCGCCACTTTCGCGCGCACCAGGTTGGCCACGTTGTCCGGCACCAGCAGCATGTCGGCGCCCACCAGTACCACCACGTCCTCGCCGTCGCCCAACGCCAGCGCCTTCACGAGCAACTCGTCATGCACGCCCTCCGACGGCGCGCCTTCCCGGTCGCTGTAGCCCGCCATCGGGGTGCCCAACTTCGGCGTGATGCTCGCACGTGCCCAACCCGCTTGCAACCGGCCGGGGGCGTCGGTCAGCGTGGACTCGCCTGCGTTCTCGTCGATGGCCGCCAGCGCCTTCTTGAAGTACCCCTTGCCTTCAAAGCCGCCCGAATAGGTGGGCCAAGGCCCTACCACCGTCACAAATGCAATGACCAAGCTCCCCAGGAGGATCCCGGCGCCCAGCACGATTTTCTTCCACGTAGCCATGATTATGCCTTTCCGTTGGGGCCAGACTGTGTCCGCGCCCGCGTTTCCCGTTCCTGTTCGAATGCGTCCCGGACGCGTCGCACGCGCGTCCAGGCGAGTACCGCCAGCATCAGCATCAGGACGACCAGGCCGATCTGGTACCATAACGCGCGGTAGCCCAGTGTCCATGGCCAGAACGACAGCAAGCCCAGCCCAATCAGCGCGGTTTCCAAGAGTCTCGATACGCGAGCGGTCACAAGTCCACTGAAGCCTTCAACACGTTGTCCGAAAAGCCCGCCACCAGCGCGAACGCCTCCGGCGCACGCTCCAGCGGGAATGAATGCGTCACGATCGAGGACACGTCCACCTTGCCCGTCGCTACCAAGTCGATCGCTTCGGGGAAATTGCTCTTGAAGCGTCGGCACCATTGAACCGTCAATTCCTTGCGGCGCGCGTTGCTGACCGGGAACGGATCCTCCTCGGTGCCCGAAATCCCGATGAGGATGCACCGCCCCACAGGACGCGTCACGCGGCACGCCAGCGCAGGCGTGTCGGACGAACGCGCCGCGTCGAACGCTACGTCGACGCCCCGTCCGTTCGTCTCGCGCATGATCGTCTCCACCGTGTCCGACGTCTCCGCATTGTACGCGTGGTCGACGCCGTACCGCTTGCTCGCGGCCACGCGATAGTCGTGCAGGTCCGTGCCGTACACCACTTCGATGCCCTTCAGCTTCGCTACTTGCGCCGTTAACAGGCCGATCGGCCCCAGACCTAACACCGCGGCCGTCTCGCCCCGTTGCACGCGCGCCAGCTCCACCGCATGTACCGCCACCGCCAGTGGCTCGATCATCGCCGCCTCCTGCGCGCTCATCCCGTCCGGCGTCGGGTAGCAGTTGTTCGCGTCATACGCGGCATACTCGCAAAGCACGCCGTCATACGGCGGCCCGCCGGGGAAGAACAGATTCGTGCATACGTTGTAGTGGCCCGTGCGGCACCATTCGCACTCGCCGCACGGAATGCTCGGTTCCACCGCGACCCGCTTCCCGACCAGCGCCGGGTCCGCGTCCTTGCCCACGGCCTCCACGATCCCCGCGAACTCATGTCCGAGGATGAGGGGTTCCGTGATACGCGTCTGTCCGATGGCTCCATCTTCGTAGTAGTGCATGTCCGAACCGCAAACGCCAATCGATTCGACGCGGACGAGGGCTTCATGGGGTTTCGGGACGGGCTTTTCGATGTCCGTCAGCCGCATGTCGCGCGGCGCGAACCACTTGATGGCTTTCATGGACTCATCTTTCTCCGGAACGCACTGCAAACTCGAAAGGAAGGATACCACATCCAGCCAACGGCCCACAGGCTGGATCGCGCCGCCTCAGTCCCGCGGCGCTGCCCGCCGCAGCCATGCAAGCAACATACCGCCACCCACCACCTGCACTAACGCCATCCACTGCCCCCACGTGAGGCGCCCTAACGCCGGTTCCAGATCGCGCGCGAACTCCAGTGGGAACCGGAGCAAGCCATAGACCAGAAGCGCGAGCCCCGTGGTCATGCCAGCCGGCCCGGAGGCGCGGCGCCGCACTTGCACCAGGTAGAAGGTCAACAGGAGCGCGGCCAAGTCATACACAGGCCAGGGGCGGAGTACCGCGACGCCGAACAGCCAGTCCGGCGCCACCGGCACACCACGGCAGCAGCCGGTAAACACACAGCCGAGCCGCGCTACGGCCCCGCCGACGAGGATGGCGGGAGCGAACACATCCGCATAGCGCAGCACCGGCTGCCGCGTGATCGCGGCGAAGCCCGCCGCGCCCGCCAGCGCGCCCCAATAGCCGCCGAATGAGCCGAAACGCAGATCGAGCCACGCGTGAAGCGTGTCGGCCACGTCGGGGCTGGCCAGCCATCCATAGAGCCACGCCCCGGCGAATCCACCGATGCAAGCCGCCAGCACCGCGCCATAGGCGCGTCCGCGTGTGTCGGCCACACGCGGGAACAATCCCTGGAACGAGAGCACCACGAAAAATGCCAGTGCCATCGGCAGCAGCAGGCTGTTGGGCGTTAGTATCAGTGACCCAATGCGAAAACTCACGGCGATTCTCAGACCTTATGGGGCTCCCGGCTTCCCCCGCGCCTTCTGTTATACTTGCCCGCAAGACAGGGCGCAACCCACGGAGACGAGCCCAAACCCACGTGTAAGGCTGAGCCAAGAAGTGGGGACTGTACCAAGCGAGCGACCGATAGGAAGCGAGACGGGACTGTCCCCTCCTCTTCCTACCGACCAACATGGTCTATCTCGACGTTGCCGACGCCAAGTCCACGGCCGAGCGGTTGGCACAAGCCGGGGTGTTGGTGGGCACGAGCGGTCCCACGCGCTTGCGGGCCGTGTTCCATCTCGACGTCGACGACAACGGACTTGACCGCGTGGTCGCGGCCTTCGAGGATGTCTTCGGCACGTGAGAGCGTTCTACGAACCCGCCGGCGCGGCTCCCCGCACCGCGAGTTCCAGCGTCAACTGCCCGTCGTCGGCTGTGAACATCGCCGTGATCTCGTCGATCCCCGACACCCCCTCGATCCACGGCTTCGCCCGTTGCTCGAACGCGTCCGGTGTGTCTTCACGCAACAGATGCGCCTCCGCGAGCAACGCCGCCACGTCCGTCACCGCCCCCGCGCAACGCCGCGGATCAACCCGCACGTACAGATTGCCCCGCGAATCCAGTTCACGTGGAGTAGGGGACTGACTCAGCAGTTCCCCGGCGCGCGTCGCACTTGAACTGACGAGCAACGCGTTGCCGTAGAGTCCCGCGGTCGGCTCGATGGCCGGGCCGCCCAGCATCGGCAAGGTCAGCCGCTTCTTGTCGGCGTCGTACCGCAGGTAGGAGTCCCACGGCAGTGCGTCCGGCGGAGGCGCTGGGAGCGCGGCGAGGGCTTCGGACAGCGTGTCTGGCACGGCCTCGAAGGTGGCCACCAACTCCGGCGCAGGGAAGATTTCGTTCAGATCGACCCCGTTCCAACTCAAACCGATGCCCGGGCCCAATGGCCCCAGCAAACTCGTCAGCGCGTGCGACAGCTTGGAGTCGCCTTCATCCGGTGCGGCCGACCACGTTTGCCACAGCGCGTTCATGGCTTCCGTCTGTCCCACCGCTTTTCCGATGGCGGGCCACAGCTCCTCGACCGTCATGCCGAAGTTGAGCGCAATCTCGAGCATGCCTTCAGGCGGCGCTTGAAGCGCGCGCGCCCGGGAGTTCTCCAGCAATCCTGACAGACGCTCTTGCCACGCCGGTGTCAGGGCCGCGCGGCACTTGAACGTCGCGTCGTTCTCGCCCATACGGAACACGAAGCTTACGCTCTGCGCGACATTGCCCAACGCGTGGTCCGAAGGGATGAGCAGGTGGCCGCGGATATCCTCGGACGACTGCCCCTCGGGTGCGTGGACCAGCACGTCATCCGCCCGCGACGCATCCTCTGCCCGCAGCGTCAGCACATGAATTAGCGCATCGCGCGAACGGCTCACCACCAGTACCCGCCCGCGAGCGGCATAGTAGAGGCCCGCGCTGGGCACATAGCAGAGGTTCAATCCCCCCGCGCGGTCGCGTTTCACCGCGGGCAGGAACCGGCCCGCACGAGCCAACAGACAACCGACCCGTGTCGTGTGTGTGACCAGCAGCACATCGTCGAACGCAGTGAGATCGCTGCCGAGGAAATGGCAATCTCCGGGCGCCAGATTTCGCAGTGCCCACTCGGGTACGCCAAGATCTCCGATGAGTTGTTCGCGGACCTTTGACAAACCCAGTGCCGGCGGAAGCGCGCCCCACAAATTGGACTCGGCGAGTTGTGCGCGTTTCGCAAGCACATTGGGCGCCAGCAAGTGGTAGCCCGCGTCGCTCGGCAAGAACCGCTCCAGCGGATACGTGTCGCGCGTCAACAGCAGTCCGATGCCTGCTACCGCGAGCGCGATGAGGATGATCACGAGACAGCCGCCCAGTCCCCGGCGCGAACCCCGAGTCTTGCGCATACGGCGCTTGGCTTGCGAGGTTCCTGTGTAACTGCGTACGGCGCCGCTCACGACACGCCTCCTTTCAGCGATATCGTGACCGGTTTGCCGGGGCGGCCGTCCGGCCCCGGGAAGGACACGTGGAAGACACGTGCGTTTGGCTCGAAGACAATACGATGTTTCGTGTCGTCATTCCAGATGCGCGCGCGGCCAAGCTGTCCCGCCGGGCTATCTTGCAGCGTTTTACGAATCTTGGACGACGCGATGATGTGTTCCTCCGATAGCAACTCCGCCACCCGCGCGTATCGCGCGCGCGCGTCCTCGTCCACTGTCTCCGATTCCGGGTTGGCGCCCAGCAGGAAGCCTCGCTCGGGTTTCCGCGTGACCACGTCGTCGCCGAACTCCACCACACGCGCCTCCGATTTGACGCCCTCTCCTTTATCCGCCGCGCACGCCACCAACACATGATAGCCGCGCAGGTGGTCCGACGCCTTGAGTTGTGCCAGGGCCTCCTGGAGCGTGCCCGCCTGCTGCAACACATCGCGCAGGACGAACTCGACCGGCGCGCCCTCCGTTCCGGGGTTGCCCAGCGCCCGC
>JAACEL010000068.1 GCA_011682535.1 Nitrospiraceae bacterium
AACCGGCCGATACGTTGTTCGGTGGCTCCGGTGAAGGCGCCCTTCTCGTGTCCGAACAACGCGCTTCCGAGCACACCGGAGGCGAGGGCGGCGCAGTTGAGGGCGACGAAAGCCTGGTCGCGACGGGGACTGGCGTCGTGGATGGCCCGGGCGACGAGTTCCTTGCCCGTTCCCGTGGGGCCGGTGATCATGACCGTGCTCTTGCTGGGCGCGATCTTCTCGATCATCTTGAGCAATTGGCGGGTGTGTGCGCTGGTACCCACCATGCGCTGGACCGACGGGTGCATCCAAGTTTTCTGTGGCTTCGGGGGCGATTCCTCGGGCACGGCGGGTTCTTCGCGCAGCAGGGCGTCCACTTTCATCTCGAGTTCGGCCAGCTTGAAGGGTTTGCCGACGAAGTCGCGCGCGCCTAGCCGCATCGCTTCGACGGCCGTGTCCATGGTGCCGTAGGCGGTGATGATGATGATCTTGGTGTCGGGCGAGGCCCCGCGTGCGGCGCGCAGCACATCCATCCCGGTGGCGCCAGGCATGTTGAGGTCGGTGATAATGACGTCGAAGCACTCTTCTTTGAACAGGTTGATGGCGTCGAGTCCGTTGGACTCCTGCGTTACCACGAAATCGCGCTCCGCGAAGGCCGACGCGATCATCTCGCGCATCGTCTCTTTGTCATCTACAACCAGCATTCGACACGGCATAGAGGCGACCTCACAACGTTAGGTTTCAGCATCGCTTACGGCAAACACTCTAGCACGGAAGAGGCGGGGCTTCAACTGAATGCGGAGTGCGGAATTTCCGAACAACTTCCACTGTGCCATGCGCTGCGTTCCGCCGGACTATTCCGCACTCCGCATTCCGCATTCCGCATTCAGAAAATCAATCAGACCTTCGCCGTACGCTTGGCCGGTGACGTAGAAGCCGTCGCCGTGCCCGCCTCGAATATCGAGGAAGGCCTTGGGTTCGTTGGCCAATTCGAAGAGATCGCGGCCGTGGTGGTAGGGGACGACTTCGTCGGCTTGGCTGTGTACGACCAGTATGGGGCTGGTGATGGAGGAGACCTTGGCGGCGTTGTCGAAGCGGTGGCGGAGCAGCCACTTGACGGGCAGGATGCGGAATGCCTCCTGTCCCAGAGCGGGCGCCGAGAGGAACGTGCTTTCGAGGATTACGGCGCGCGGTTGGACCTCGGTGGCCAGTTGCGCGGTGACGCCGCCGCCGAGGGAGCGTCCGAACAGCACGATGCGCCCGGGGGCGACGTTGCGCTCTTCGGTGAGGTAACGCCACATAGCGCGGGCGTCGGCGTAGCAGCGCTGTTCGGACGGGCGGCCGGTGCTGAGTCCGAAACCGCCGTAGTCATAGATGAGCACGTCGAAGCCAAGTTCGTGCAGGACGGTCAGATTGTCGATTCGGTCGGCGATGGTGCCTGCGTTGCCGTGGGCGAACAGGAAGACGCCGCGGCTGTCGGGGGCGGGGATGAACCAACCGTGTGTGGTGTGGCCGTCCACTTGGAGGCGTACCTCTTCGTAGGTGTAGCCTCGGTCGGCGGGGGTGCACCACAAGTCGCCTCCCGCCGGGAAGATGAGTTTCGCCTGGAACAGATAGGCTAGGATCACCATTGCGGCGTAGATGATGATGACGCTTTTCAGGATAAAGAACACGCTTAGGGCCTTTCGCCTTGGGTTGGGTTTCTCCGTTTCAAGCCGGTTCCTTGAGTCGTCGGTCTCATCGTGACATTCCACCGGCTGAGTCCCCCGGATGTGTGAGTGGCTACTCGTCGAACAACTTGTCGAAAGCGTCCGCGCCCACATCGGTCTTGTCCTCGCTTCCGCCTCCGAGCAGGGCGTCAAACGAGTCGCGCGCGGCCGATTGCCTGGGGTCTTCACCGGTGTCGGCGGTGGTGTCCTTGAACTCGAACTCGTCGCAGAAGTTGCACCCTTGCCGGTCGGCCACCCAGTCGGTGTTGGGGATCTCGCACTGGTTGTTGGCCGGGGGGCGGCGGAACCGGCAGTTGAAGCAGCAGTGCAGATAGGCGTTGCACCCCTCGCAAATCTCCTTGACCGCCGGCTGCTTGAGCGTACTGATCCATTCGTATCCGCAACGATGACATCGTTTCACGGCTGCGTCTTCCTTATGTTTGGCCGATCGTCTTGTCTCCTGTTGGTTAACCGCATGATAGCAGACGTGCGCCGGTGTAAGCACCGTGATCGCACTTGGAGTTTGCGCAACATTGCGGTACAATACAACCGCATGTACACAAGGAGATTGGCCACTATGCTGCATCAGGATCTACTCGACATACTTGCATGCCCGGAGAACAAGACCCCGGTTACTTTGGCCGACGAGGCTCTCGTGGCCAAGGTGAACGCTGCCGTGGAAGCACGCACGCTGAAGAACCGTGGCGGCGACGTTGTTGAAGAACGCATCGACGGTGGGCTGGTTCGCGAGGACGGCGCGTATCTGTACCCCATCCGCGACGACATCCCCATCATGCTGGTGAACGAAGCGATCGCTTTGGACCAACTCACCTGAGTTGGTCGGTCGTCCAGGCCGATCTGGACGGCA
Organism: Nitrospiraceae bacterium; assembly: GCA_011682535.1. Lineage (GTDB taxonomy): Bacteria > Hydrogenedentota > Hydrogenedentia > Hydrogenedentales > SLHB01 > JAACEL01. Next base: position 2,557 of record JAACEL010000068.1, read on the forward strand.
TTCTCCGCCGGGTTGCCGCTGGGCCGGCCCCGGGGGGATGCAAGCGAATCAGGGCCATGCGCTAGATTGCCGGGCTGCGCCCGGCACGTTTCGGGGTCCAGCGAGGAGTAGTCATGCCGGGCACCAAATCGCCTTTCGTGAGCAAGAGTGTGGCCTGCCCCTTATGCCGCAAGGCCTCACGGCATCGTTTCTTCCGCCAGCGGTTGTTCGTGCCGGAGAAGAGAGAGTCCGACCAGCACATCACGTCCTACAAATGGCTTGTGAACGACGTGCGCCGTGTTCATCCGCCGTACTATGCCGTGATCCACTGTCCATACTGCCTCTACGCGGACATGGCGGACGATTTCGAAGACGGCGCCAGCACGGCCGCATTCCCTGAGGTGGTCCGCGGCATCCGCCGGGGACGTCTGGACAAGGTCGTGGTGCAATTGCTGGGAGACGTGGTCAACTACCAAGAGATTGACTTTCAGAGCGCGCTGAATCTGCACTTGTTGGCGATCTATTTCCAGCAGTTGGCCGCGGAAGACCTGCAAGATGTGTACAAGATCGGCCGGTTCTACCTTCGTGTGGCTTGGCTATATCGGGAACGGGCCAGTGCGGCGGCGCCGGAGGCCGGGGCCGCGACTGAGGAAGCGCCACCATCGGAAGTGGACGAGGCCCCGGGGGTGGTGCTTGGCCACGTGCAGGCGCTACGCAACCTGATTCTCGACATCGAACGCAGGGCGGGGGAACTGAAGCCGCTGGCACAGGCCCGTGCGCGGGCGGCCGATTGTGTCGATCCCGAGGCGTACTCGGGCGCGTTGTCCGACTTTCTGGGCCTGATGGCTCTTCAGAAGAAGGCGGTGGCGCGTTTGGAGGTGTGTTGCGAGTGGGACGTGGCCGGCCTGCTGGAGGGCGCGTCCGGCGCGGCGGCCCCGGTAGCGGATACAGCCGGTGCCAGCGAGGGCTATTTGGCCGTGCCACACGAGCCCTATATGAAGAAGCTCAAGACCTTGTGGGAGAGCGTGCCGCTCAACGAAGACGAGGCCATGGTGGCGGCGATCGCCCATTTCAAAAAGGCGTTGTCGGGTGACGCACGGCTGGGTTCTTTTCAGAGCTACGTGACGGTGGCGAATCTGGTGGCCGACCTGATGGTGCGGCGTGGCGATGCCGACGGGGCTTCGGCCATGGCCAAAAGCATCTATCAGACCGCCGCGCAGGCGCGGCAGGACGCGTCGGCCGTGTTGCACGAGAAGGACATCGACGAAAAGCGGCGCAAGCGGGCGGAGAACATGGTCAAACGGGCGACGCAGGTCATCGAGGCGGCGACCGGCTTACGCGAGCAACTGAACGCGAAGCGCGGCAAGGACACCTGACCCGCGGGACGTCTGACCAGGCTCCTAAGCGCTGGATTCTCCCGAAGGGCTGTTCCCTCCTCTCAACAACCTTATCGAGACGAGTAAAGCCAGCACGTAACCCAGAGCGGCTATGGACAGCACGAGTGTAAAGCTGCCCCAGATGGCCAACACGATTGCCAGCACCGATCCGAACACGGTGGTGCCGCCGTTGACGGCCCACATCCACGGCACGGCGCTGTTGGCGTGTTCGGAGATGCGGCGGATGCCGGTGGGGAAGGGCATGCCCATGAAGAAGCCCAGGGGGGCGACCAGGGCGAGCGTGACGAATCCGCGCTGCACCAGCGTCCAACCGAGTACGTACTGCACCACGAACGGGTAGACGAAGGCAGCGCCCAAGATCGCTAGAATGAGTAGGGAGAGGCAGACACTGAGGCTCAGCTTGAGTTTCGCGCGCAGGTAGCTGCCTGCGCCAGCCGACACTAACAGGGCCGCCAAGACGAGCGCCAGCGATCGCGACGGGTGTCCGAGCAGCAGCGCGAACCGTTGCATCAGGGCGATTTCGACGAAGATGAACGAGACGCCGAGGCACGCGAAATAGAGCAGCCACAACGGGAAACGGGGGAGGTCGGGCCGCCGGCGCGAGGCGAGCGGCAGGAACATGAAGACGGCCACCATGACGGCCGTGAACGCCAACAGCACGAATAGCGTGAACGATGGCCAATGGCCGCGGAGCACGTCCGTCTCGTAGAGGACGTTCAGCAGGTTCTTCGGTCGATCATAGTGGAAAAAGAAGGGGCTGTCGTCCGTGACCGGGCTGATGTCCAACGGCAGGGAGTCGAGGTAGGTTTGCTGCGCCCCTCTTCGCGCCAGGCATGCACGCCTGGCTGAACCATCAGGGCGTTAGAGGCCTCGCGGTATTCTTCGAGCATGATGCGGAACGTGGTGGGGTTGATCTCGACTGCGTCGATACGCTTGGCCCCGGCGCGTAGCGCGTTGTAAACGTCGACACCGCCGCCCGTTCCGATGACGAGCACCGACTCGGGTTCCTGTTTGAAGAAGTAGGGGGACTTGTTGATGAGAACAGACTCGTGTGCTGCGTCGTAAGGCGTTGCGGGGAGTTGCGGGTCCACCTGCATGAAGGTCCAGGCGTCTCCGTCAATGAAGATCCCCTTTTCGCACGGAAACCCGATCTTTGACGCCACCACGTCGATGCGCGAGATGGTGTTCCACTCAGACAATTCGATCTCGACATCGGCCGGGTCGACATTTCTGTATTCCAGGTTGATGGCCTTGCCCGGCTCCGGGCGGATGTGGCTGCTGATCGTCTCGTCGAATACTGCCAGCACGAGGAGCAGGGCCAAGCAGGCTGCGAGCAGGAACTGCCCCGTGCGGTTTTTAAGTTCGTACACCAGGGAGGGCACAAGTACCAGCGCGCAGACGAGCAGGACCAGGTTGACGGCGCCTGCGCGTTGCATGGCGAGGAGAAAGATGATGCAGCCGGTTCCGGCCCCGGTCAGGTCGGCGAAGTAAAGGACGTGGATATGGCGTTGCCCAGCGGGAGTCACCAAGCGCATTGTTCGTTCGACTCACGATGGTTCGCGCGGCGGTCATACGGAACCTTCAGGAAGTTGCCAGGGCGATGCCGCGGATTTCTCTAACGTCGACGTCGCCCATCCGCGGTTGCTTCGGAGGCGCGACGGCGCAATAAAAGTGGTAGACGAGTCCTTCGTGTGCGAAGACGGAGGGCTTGTGGGCGTACCGCGAGTCGATGCTGCCCTCGGGACCGACGTCGATGAGGATCTCGTTCGACTTTTCCCAGTGAACCAGGTCTTTCGAGAACGCCACCGTGTCGCGGGCGTGTCCATCGGTGGAGAGCGTGAAGTAGAACATCAGCCAGGTGCCGCCGACGCGCAACACGCAAGGATCGCTGCAGAAGCGGTCGTCGACCGCCCCGGCCGGGCCGTTGCGGACCAGTGGGTTGGCGTCATGGCGGCGCCAGTGCTTGAGGTCGTCGGAGACGACGAGTCCCGTCTGCTCGTTGTGGGGACTCTCGGCGTACTTGGCGTTGTAGAATAGGTAGTAGCGGCCGTCGTGCTCCAGCAGACACGACTTGTAGAGGCCGCCGCGTTCCCAATCTCCCGCATCCGCGTCCGAGGCATGGAGGAATGGTTCGTCGAGTTCCCACGACCTCAGATCGTCGCTCCTGCACAGGCCGATGACGGCGGGGCCAGCTTCATACCCCGGCCGCGGATAGGCGTGGTAGGTGCCGAGAAAACGGCCGTCGACTTTGCGCAATGTTCCGGGGCCAAAGAGGTCGTTGTCGCGCAGGATCCAGGTGAGGGCGACGTTGAATTCGGTGACGGAGCCCTTGGGGCCACGGTCGATCAGGAGACCTTCCTTGCGCCAGTGGAGCAGGTCGGACGAAGACGCGAGACCCGTGCGGTAGCCGACGCCGTCGAACCCGATGTGGGCCATGTAGAAGCGGCCATCGTGACGGAATACGAACGGACAATCGACGGCGAGCGCGTCGAAGGCGCCCTCTTGGTACGACGCTTCCAGTACCAGCGCCGGCTGCTTCTTCGGCGTTCGTACGCGGGCCAACAGCTCAGCGGTGGTTCCCGTCACGGTGCGCTCCACATTCCGGGGGTGGACTTCGGAAGGAAGCAACACGGTGCCCAGCACCGCCCCAGCCCCCCCCGCCAGCCATCCTCTACGCGAGATTCGTCGCACGGCGATATTCCCTTGATGAATGAACGGGGGAGAGTATAGGCGGGCCATCAGCCCGGGAGCAAGGGAAGCATGACCCCCAAATCTGTGGGTAAGAACAGGCCGTGTCTCCGATTGGAGACGTTGGACACGCGAAACGCGCCCACGGGTTGCTCTATTGCGGAATGCGGATTGCGAAATACCGTTCCTATCAAGAGCGGCCTGCGGGTAAATAATTCCGCACTCCGCATTCCGAACTCCGCAATAGACTCGCTACCACAGGCCCAAGGAGCATAAGAGACATCGTTCGTTCCCCGTGGCCCACTCTTACGCGCGGATTTGGGGACCCCCTTCCTTCCTTTCCTTCTTTCCTTTCGGACCCAACTGTGTTTTGACTGCTACGCCGCAGTGGGGGTTTCGGCGACGCGCAGGGTGACCTGATCGGGGATCAGGTTCAACACGAAACCGCGTTTGGGGACGGTCTTGATGATGTCTTCGCGATCGGGCAGGTTGGCCCGCACCCCGTCGAGTAGTTTGCGTTTCTGGAAGTGCATCTGGTTGGGCTCGACGATTGTGTCGCCCCATACGGCCTGGTAAATGGTTTCGTAGGGCACGCACTGGCCGGGGGCTTTGGCCAACACGCGGATCAGGCGGTATTGTTTCTCCTGGAGCTGTATGCGGGCGCCGTCGAGCACCATCTGGCCCGGATGGCGGTCGTCGACAATGAGCACAGGGGCCGGGGGTTCCGCGGACACGGGCGGCGTATCCGTCTTTGCGTCCTCGAGCTTCCGGAGCGCCCATTTCTTGAGGCGGTGCGCCTGCGCCGGGGACAGCCAGCCTTGTAGCAGTTCGGGCGGGGCTTCGGCCAGGGCGCTGGGCGTGTGGAGTTGGTGGGCCACGAGATCGATCACAACGTTGCGCGTCAACCCCGGCACGCCCGACCGGGCCAAGGGGATGGCGTCGCTCTGCAGTCCCCGCTGCACGCGCTCGCCCAGCACTCTGAGGCGCTCGACAAAGGCCGGCTGGGCTCCGGAGGCCACGGCGAGGGCGGCGGCCGCGTCGACGAGCCAACTGACTTGGTCCGCGGCAGACAAGATCTGGCCGGCGGTGGTGTTGAAACGTTCTTCCAACTCGCACATCGGCACGTGCTCGATCCAGTCGCTGAGGAACAGGGCGACCTTGATGGCGCGCACCTCTTCGAAAAAGGGCATCAACGTACAGTTGCGAATCCGGTTCAAGGGCACATCGGCGGTGATGTCTTCGTGGTCCGTCTGTTGTTTGAGCGTATCCACGTACCCCGCCGCCTCGTATTCCCGCGACGTCAAGGTCACCTGAAGCATGCATCCGTCGCGGGTCGCCGTCACGGCCAGCATGAGGTCCAGTTCACTCCAGGTGCGGGTCTCGGACTCACCAATCCAATGTTCCAGTTCAAGCACGGTCGCGATCGAAATTCCTTTGGCCGCCGCGGCCAAACCGAGCGGGGTCGCCTCGATGCGTCCGTTCGGATGCACCACCAGCACCCCCGCGTCCACGGCGCGATTGACGGCCGCGCGCACGCGGAAGCCCGACTCTTCCAACGTCAGCGACTGCTGCCACACCCACTTGCCCGTCAGTGTGCTCTCGATGAAATCGACTAGTTCGTCCTGCGTACGGCAGTACTTCGAGGCCACCAGCCGCAGGACATGGTCTTCGAGCGCCCCCTGTCCCAGGCGCGGTTCGATAGGCTCGCACTCGCCTTCCACGTAGCGCCGCCACAGGGTTTCGTAGTCGAAGGGGGTGGTGGCGACCAGGATCGAGCGTCCGAATTCGTGACCGGCTCCGTAGCGTCCCGCGCGGCCGCCCATGTTGTCGTATTCGGCGCGCAGGATGGGGGTTTTCCAGGGCATCCCGAGCCGGTTGTCGTAGCGCCATTTGTCGGGGGCGATGAAGGCGTTCTGCGCCGGGAGGTTCATGCCCACCGCAAGCGTGCTGGTCGACACCATCACCTTGATCTCGCCCGCGCGGAATGCCTCCTCCACCACCGCGCGCTCGTCGGGCGACAAATCGGCGTTGTGGAACCCGGCCCCGGTGTTGAGCGTGTCGATGAGGCAATCGCGCGACCGGGTCGGTTCCAGTTCGCGTAGTGCGGCAATGGCTTTGCTCGCGGCCGGGGCGTCGATGCGGCGCGAGAGCAATTCCGCGCCCCGCCGCGATTCGTGTTTAGCCTTCACGAACACCAGGCACGCCTCCCCCCTCCCGGCGAACGCGCACACGTTCTCCGTCAACACTTCCCACGACGACTCCGAGTGCGTTTCGACGAGTTGCTCCTCGCCTTCGGAATGGTCGTTGTAGGTCCGGTAGCGGAACACGCCCTCGTGCAACACGCCGAATCGCAGTTCCACGGGACGCCGCTCGTAGGCGACTAGTTTCGCCTCCATCCATTCCGCCAGTTTGTCGGCGCCGCCGATTACGGCCGACAATCCGATGAGGCGTCGTTTCGCGCGCAAGATGCGGGTCAACAGGATCTCGGCCATCGCCCCGCGGTCGGGATCCGACAGGATCTCGAGTTCGTCCGCCACGATCAGGCCCACTTCCTCGAGGCGTTCCGGACGCCGGACCAGCAACTGCGCCAGTTTCTCGTACACCACGACCGCGATGGAGAAGTTGCCGTGTTCGAGTTGGCGGTCGAACTCCCGATGGTCGCGGGTCGACACGATGACTTCGAGACCGTAACGCGCGTATTTCTCCCGGAATTCGCGGAACTTCTCCTCCGCCAGCGCCTTCAACGGCACCAGATACACCACCTTTTTCCGGCGCAACGCCGCTTGAATCGCCGCCATCTCGCCGATAAAGGTCTTCCCCGAACTCGTCGGCGCCTGAACCAGCAGATTCCCGTCCCCGAACAACCCCGACCGCTTCACCGCCAATTCCTGCAGCGGCAGCAACACATCACTCTCCCCCGTCCGCCAAAGCTCGATGATGGCCGGTGGAACGTCGTACCGAATCAACTCCTGCATCTTCATCGCACATACCTCCCAGACCACTGACAAGTATACTGAATAAATTATCAGTTGTCAAGCGCAATTTGGGAGAGCGGAGCATGATTTGGGGTTCATGCCCAATTTCCGGGGAAGACCCATTTCGCGGTTCCCCGGCCCCGATGGCGCGGCGCTGAAGGCGATCCCATGAACATGCTACACTCACACTCGCCGCAGGAGAGGCCGGCCGCCAATCAAAGGAACACCATGAGAACTGAAGCGGAAGACACCGGAGACACTCGTGCGTTCCAGGTGTTGCCGTGCCCGCGCACCATCCAGATCGAGACTACGGCACGCTGTAACCTGCGGTGCAAGATGTGCGCCGCGAAAGGCGCTGGGTCTTCCGGGGCATCCAACACGCGGCGGGGGGACATGCCGGAGCCGCTGTACCGGAAGATCATCGCGGACTTGGCCCAGTATCGGGACCATATCGAGACGCTGTCGCTCTTCATGGACGGAGAGCCGCTTCTCGACAAGCGGCTCCCACAATGGATTCGACTCGCCAAGGATGCCGGCCTCAGGACCATCAACATTGCGACCAATGGCACGCTCTTGCGGGGCCAGACAGCCGGGGCCCTGATCGAATCGGGACTCGATTCGCTCATTGTGTCCATCGACAGTACGGACCCGGAAGTCTATGGCGCCATCCGCATCGGCGCGGATTTGAAGGATGTCGAGCAGAATGTCCGTGACTTCATGGCGCTGCGCAGTGCCAAGGGCAAGGCCCTGCCCCATGTCGCGGTCCGCATGATTGAAATGCCCGAGAATCGTGGTGAGCACGAGACCTTCAAGGCCCATTGGGAAGGCATCGTCGACCAGGTTCGCTTTCAGGCTTGTCACAATTGGGGTTCTGCCTTGAGCGCGGCGCCTGAGCCGGATGCGAAGGTTCCCCCATGCAACTGGCCTTTTCGCTACATGGTGGTTTACAGCGACGGGCGCGCCGGATTCTGCTGTCTCGATTACGAAGGCATTTATGATCTTGGCAACTTCAGAGATCGAACGCTCGATGAAATCTGGCATGGGGAGGGCTATGCTCAATTGCGCGACTGGATGCGGGGGCGTTTGGCCGAACACCTGCCCAAGTGCCGACACTGTGACTTTCCCGGCGTATCGCCGTTCGAGACGCGCCACTGGAAGACCTTCCTGATCCACAACCACTCGAGTGCCCCCCTTGACGTTTGGCTGGAGTACGAAGAAGCGGGCGAGACCAAACGTTCCGGAAAGCGGCAGGCGCAGGCCGGGAGAATTCTCCGCTGGAGAATGCTATACGAAGGCCAACCCGGCGTATCCGTATGTTTCAATGCCGGGCAATCCAACGCGCGGTATGTTCCTTACCACCCCGGGCAGCTATTCCATGAAGTCTCCATCCCCTGAGCATCCACCGCATCCTGAACCGCCGGCGCGAGCCCTAAGTCGTCCCGAGAGCGTCTCGCAAGGTCTCGGCGAGACTGGTCATCTGGTAGGGCTTCTGTATGAAGCCCGCCAGGCCCTTGCCGGAGAACCGGCTGACCGCTTCCTGTTCGTTGTAGCCGCTGGACAGGACCACGCATACGTCGCCGCATTGTCCGCGCATCTCCTGGAAGGTCTCTTCGCCGCCCATGTTGGGCATGGTCAGATCCAGCAGGACGCAGTCGATCTCGTTGGGATGCCGCATGAACACTTCGATGCCTTTACAGCCGTCGGCCGCGGTGAGCACGTTGAAACCCAGCTTCTCGAGCATACGCTTGCCAACCGCCCGTACGGAGTCTTCGTCGTCTACCAGAAGCACGGTCTTGCCTTCGGCGATCCGGTGTATGGCTTCGTCGAGGGTTTTGGACATGGTGGGCGAGGACGAACGCGGCAACTCGCGTTGCTCGCACACGGGGAAGAGGAGCTTGACGGAAGTGCCCTTGCCCGGTTCGCTATAGATCTTGATGGCTCCGCGGTGTCCGCGCACGATGCCGATCGCGGCCGCCATGCCCAGGCCGCGGCCCGTGAACTTGGTGGTGAAGAAGGGATCGAAGACCTTGGTCTGTGTTTCCTTGTCCATGCCACAGCCGGTGTCGGAGACTTCAACGTAGCAGTAGATGCCGTCGGGCAGGTCGTCGTCGAGAGAGGTATCGCGCAGGTATTCCCGTCCGCATTCCATTGCACCGGTAGTGAGCGACACGACACCGCTGACGTCGCCAATGGCCTCGGAGGCATTGGTGGCGAGGCTGAGGACGATCTGGCGGATCTGGGAGGCGTCGCCCTCGATGGTGGGCAGGTTGTCGGCGTGGTTATACTTGAGCGCCACGTTCTTGGACGTGGACACCTCCAGGATGTGGGCCATTTCGCGGATCACTTCATTGAGGTCGATGGGTTCGACAAAGAACTGTCCCTTGCCCGAGTAGGCGAGCATCTGGCGGCACAGGTCGGCCGCGCGGCGGGCGGCTTGCTCGATTTCGTTGATGCTGTCGCGTGCCGGGGACACGGGAGACAAGTCCTGCAGGGCCAGATCGGCGTTGCCCAGGATGGCCATCAGCAGGTTGTTGAAGTCGTGAGCGATGCCGCCCGCCAGTACGCCGAGGCTTTCCAGTTTCTGGGCATGCTGCACGCGCGCGCTTAGAGCGCGGCGCTTCTCTTCGGCCAGTTTGAGGCTGGTGATGTCTCGGCCGACGGCCACGACGGAGATGGTCTGCCCGGCGTCGTCCAGCACCCCGGTGCTCAGCCAGGCTTGCCAGCGCAGGCCGTTGGCGGTGTTGGCGCGCCCCTCCCGATAGCATGAGTATGGGGGGTCGAACACCTCGGCGAATCCTTGTGCCGCGGATTCACCAGCGTCCCCGGAGAGGAAGGGGTCGAAGGCTTCCCCGAGCAGTTCGTCCTGCGCTTGCCCAAACGTTCGACAGTAGGAGGGGCTGGCGAACAGCAGCCTGAAGTCGCGGTCGAACTTGACGATCATGTCCGTCTGGTTTTCCACCAGGAAGCGGTATTTCTCTTCGCTGATTCGCAGGGCTTCTTCTGCGCGGCGGCGGGCGGTGACGTCCCAGAACACACCCAGAACCCCGGTCACCGTACCCGTGTCGTCTCTCAGGGGCGACTTGATGGTGCGCACGTATGTTCCGTGCCCATTGTGCACGTGTTTCTCTTCGAAGTCGTCGGTCTGGCCGGACTCCATGACGCGTTTGTCGTCGGCGCGGTACTTCTCGGCCAAATCGGTGGGGTAGAAGTCAAAATCCGTCTTGCCCACGACCTCGTCGGGGGCGATGCCGAGGTCTTGGGCGAAACGCTGGTTACAGGAGACGAAGGTGGATTCGGTGTCTTTGACGAATACTTGGACCGGCAGGTGCTCGACCAGCGAGCGGTAGCGCATTTCACTTTGGCTGATGCGCTCGGCGTCGAGCCTGCGTCGCATTTCGTTGTAGGCGAGTGTGCCCACGATCTCGGCGAGTCGTTGCAGGAACCGCAGCACGCCATGAAGCCGCTTTTCATGGATAACGGGTACGTGGGCCAAGGCTTCGAGGTAGGTCTTTTCGTCGAAGCCGTGTTCTGCTGCTTGCTTGCGGAAGTAGTCCTCGTCGGCCGGTTCGGTAAGAAACTGCCCGACGAATGCGTTTGCCACGTGTTCTCCGGCGATGGTGATGGGCGATGCCGCATCCGTTAAACCGTTGCGGCATCGATAGACGGAGTATCGTTCTCCCGCTTTGAGGCGGTTGGCCAAGTCGGTGTCGCTCTCGATGCACTTGGTGCAGGTCGCGGCGTTGGGGCGATGAAAGTCGGTGCAGATACGTTGCCAGTGCGCCCCGACGAGGATCTCGCCGTCCAGGTCGATGATGGCCGCTGCGGTTCCAGCCATGTCGCAGAAGCCATTGAGCAGGCGCTGCATCTGTTCGAAGTCGAGGAAATCGGCCAGGTTATAGTCCATCAAATAATCCCTGCGGCAAGTATGACCGCCGCATGCCCCCCCCATGCCCTTGCGTTAAGTGCAAGGATAGGAAGCGTGACGGAGCGGCCGCACCCGAGCCCGTTACACTGCGCCCCTCTGTATTCTACCTATCGTATAGAGGAATGCATGCCTATTCGTCAAGTTTCGTTCCCATTCGCGCGAATGGCCCTTACGGGCCACCCCCCGCACAGATCCCAGCGAGCGGCAGACGGTATCGAAGAGTGCCCGTGGGGCTTTCCGGCTTTGGTGATGGGACGGTCCAGGTAACGCAGTACCGTGTGCTGGTGCCCGTCATGAAGGCGTATCCGGTGCTGGTGATCGCGCTGGGGGCGGGTGCGGCGGCGATGTTCGTGGTGGCGTGGTTGATGCGGCTGCTGTACAACCTGCACGCGGAGGGCAATGTGCGGATCGAGCAGGCGGTGGGTATGCCGGGCAAGGTGTATCTCACGATACCGGCGCCGCCGACGGGTGGCGCGGCGGAATAATATCCCCAGCGAGCGCCGTCTTCACTTCCTCGACGTCGAGGCAATCAAGCGGATGCTGGACGAGTAAGCCGGGCCTACTGCGTGTCCATTATGACGACATCCGCTCTGCGCGACTCCGGCGTTACTCGCAGGCCGGTGAGGTGGCCGTCTCGTAAGGCGCCGGACACGGTGGTCTTGTAGGGAGCATGGAGCTTGAAATCGACGTTCCAGTCTTTGGGCCATGCGGGGAACAGGAGGATTCGGCGTCCGTCCGTCTGAAGCAGCATGTGCTGGAGGGCCATGAGCGCATTGCCGCCATGGTCCTGGTCGGGAATCCAATCGAAATTCGGGCCCCAGAACGCGGGGAAGCGACTCTCGGGGTTCTTCATGGCCATGCGTTCGCTGAGCCGGGCGCTGGCCTCGCCGGCCAATCCCAACACGGCGGCCTGGGTGTCGTCTTGGCGCCATCCGTTGCTTCCCCGCACGCGGCGCCGCTTGAAGGTTTGCCGCGCCAGTTCCAAATCGGGCTTGCCGACGCCGTAGAGCTTGTATGGGAAGATGGCGTACAGTTCGGGGTTTTCGGAGTTGCGCGCCTCTTCAAGGATCTCGGCGGCCGCCGTCAGCACTGTCGTTCCGTCGCTGCCGCCGGTCGGCAGCGACGGCAATGCTTCGGAGATGGCGCGCCATTGGTCTCGTTGTTCGGGTGTCGTGAGGTGCTGGGGCAGGGCCAGCAGATCGTGCAGGACGCGGCGCAATCCGGCGATGGGCGGGGCCGGATCGACGGCCTTTTGCCAGGTTTCGAGCGCTTGGGAGGGGGCGATCCGCATCTTGCCGCTCTTGCCGGGGGGGTAGTGCTCGAAGAAGAAGGCGGGAATGGCTTCGCCAAACGGCAATAGTGTGCGGGTGAGAAAGGCGTCGTCTTGGGTGAAGGCGTAGTGGTCGAGCATCAGGGCAAGCAGCTCGAGCGCGCCGTCGTAGTGGTAGCGGATGTAGCGGTTCTCGGTGACGCCGATGGGCAGGTCTTTGCGGTTCCAGCCGTAGTTGTCGTTGGCGTAGGCGCCCCAAAAGTACATCGTCTCCGGGAAGAAGGCGCCTGCGTGACCGAAGTAGGTGCGGGTCCGGTCGCTGGCGAAAGGCAGCGCGTCGGAGAACATGCGGAACAAGGGCTCCATCATGTCGAAGTCGCCACTGGCGAGCATCGGCCAGTAGATAAGGCGCGTGTTCTGAAACCAGTAGGGGCCACCCCAGCGGCGATAGTCGGCGTCGAAGCGTTCGCCGTCCACCGTGGCGTCGACGGTGAATAGACTGCCGTTGAACTTGACGGGCATCGCGCCGCG